>MEEC01000249.1 GCA_001724315.1 Lautropia sp. SCN 70-15
GGGGTTGTCGACGAGCAGGCGGCGCTGCAGGTCTGCGGTCGGGGCGATCTGCGGGAGGTAGTCGACGAGCAGACCGTCGTCGGGCATGTGGTCCTTCAGGTTCGGGTGCGGCCAGTCGGTGCCCCACAGCACGCGGTCCGGGAACTCCTCCACCACACGCCGAGCGAACGGCACAACGTCGCGGTAGGCGTGCTGCTCGCCGTGCAGCGCGGGGGGACCTTCCACCGAGAGCCGCTCGGGGCACGACACCTTGGTCCACACGTTCGGGTTCTCGCGCAGGAACCGCAGGAACAGCCCGAACTCCGGCCCGTCCACGTCTTTGGTCACGTCGGGCCGTCCCATGTGGTCGACGACGACGTCGGTGGGGATCGCCGAGAAGAAGTCGTAGAGCTCGGGAAGGTCGTCGGCCTCGAAGTAGATCACCACGTGCCAGCCGAGCGGCGCGATCCGCGCGGCGATCTCCATCAGCTCGTCCTTGGGCGTGAAGTCGACCAGGCGCTTGACGAAATTGAAGCGCACGCCGCGCACGCCGGCCTCGTGCATCGCGCGCAGGTCCTCGTCGCTCACGCTGCGGCGCACGGTGGCCACGCCGCGCGCGCGTCCGTTCGAGTGGACCAGCGCGTCGACCATCGCCCGGTTGTCGGCGCCGTGGCATGTGGCCTGCACGACCACGTTGCGCTCGAAGCCCAGGTGGTCGCGCAGCGCGTAGAGCTGGTGCTTCGAGGCGTCGCAGGGCGTGTACTTGCGCTCGGGGGCGTAGGGAAACTCGGCGCCCGGCCCGAACACGTGGCAGTGCGCGTCGACGCTGCCGGGCGGCACCTGGAACTGCGGCTTCGAGGGGCCGGCGTACCAGTCGAGCCAGCCGGGAGTCTTCTGGAAGTTCATCCTCGCCTCCGTCATGCCTTCGGCTTCACACGAGCCAGGATGCGGTCGGCTTCGGTGCGCCAGTCGGGGCTGCGCGCGAAGTTCGTGCTGCCGCGCGCGCCGAACAGGCCCGCGTCGGCCAGGTCGGCCACCCAGGCCTGGCGCTCGGCGGTGCCGGCGGCCGACCAGGGCTCCAGCCCGATCTCGCGCACCGTCTGCGCGACTTCGCGGACCTCCTCGCTGCGGCGGCGGCCGTGCTCGATGACCCGCTGGAAGAAGTAGGCGCCCTGCTTCTCCCAGTCGATGCCGGGAAAGGTCTCGTACAGCGAGGCGATCACCGTGTCTTCCACGCCGTAGGCGCGCGCGGCGGTGAAGCTCTCGATGACCATGGCCTCGAGGCCCTTGATCATCACGCTGCGGCACATCTTGGTGGCCGAGGCGACGCCCAGGCGCTCGCTGGCCACCTTGGCGTCGAAGCCGAGTGCGTCGAGCAGCGGCGCAAGCTCGGCGGCGCTGGCGCCGCCCAGCAGCAGCGGCACGCGGATCCGGTAGGGCGGGATCGAGGTCATCACCGCGCCCTCGACGTAGCGCCCGCCAGCCGCGTCGATCAGCGCGGCCGCGCGCTGCTTGGCGCCCGGCGAGGCCGAGTTGAAGTCGAGGAAGTAGGCGCCGGACCGCACCGCCGGCGCGCAGGCCTGGGCGACCGGCACCGCCTGGCTCGCGGTGACGGCCGAGACGATGAAGTCGGCATCGCGGGCGAGCGCGGCGTGCGAGTCGGCCAGCGCGACGCCGTGCGCCGCGGCGTGCTCGCGCAGCGGCGCGGCCTGCGCGCCGGCGAGCTTCAGGTCGAAGGCCGACACGGCCACGCCCTTCGCGCGCAGGTCTTCGGCCAGGATGCGGCCGACCTCGCCGTAGCCGACGAGGCCGACGCGCCACTGCAGGGGATCGGAGGGAATGTTCATCGTGAGGGTCAGTCGATGTACCGGAGGCCGGCTTTCTCGAGCGCCTCGCGCATCTTGTACATGTCGAGGCCGAGCTCGCCGGCCGCCAGCCGGGCGCGCTTGTCGGCTTCGTTGGCCTCGCGCGCCTCGGCGGCGTCGGCCGCCTGCTGCGCCACCGCGGCCGGCACCACGACCACGCCGTCGTCGTCGGCCACCACCACGTCGCCCGGGTTCACGATCGCGCCGGCGCAGACCACCGGCACGTTGACCGAGCCCAGCGTGGCCTTGACGGTGCCCTTGGCGCTGATTGCCCGGCTCCAGACCGGGAAGCGCATCTCGGTCAGGTCCTTCACGTCGCGCACCCCGGCGTCGATGACCAGGCCCACCGCGCCGCGGGCGCGAAAGCTGGTGGCGAGCAGGTCGCCGAAGAAGCCGTCGGTGCAGTCGGCGGTCACCGCCGCGATCACGAAGTCGCCGGGGCGGATCTGCTCGGCCACCACGTGCATCATCCAGTTGTCGCCAGGGTGCAGCAGCACGGTGACCGCGGTGCCGCAGGCGTGGGCGCCGGCGTAGACCGGTCGCATGTGGGGCTTCATCAGCCCGACCCGGCCCATCGCCTCGTGGATGGTGGCCGAGCCGAAGCGCGACAGCTTGTCGACCGCCGCGCGGTCGGCGCGCGCGATGTTGCGCCTGACGATGCCGAGTTCGTTCATCGGGGGATTGCTCATCGTGTCGGTCCGGTCAGGGGGTCAGAGGCCGCGCGCCTTCAGCGCCCGGTCCATGCGCGGATACACGCGCCGCGCGTTGCCTTCGTAGATCTTGTAGCGGTCCTCGTCGGAAAGGATCGTCGAGGCCTCGATGTAGCGCTTGGTGTCGTCGAAGTAGTGGCCGGTCTCGGGGTCGATCCCGCGCACCGCGCCGATCATCTCGCTGGCGAACAGCACGTTCTCGACCGGAATCACCTTGGTCAGCAGGTCGATGCCGGGCTGGTGGTACACGCAGGTGTCGAACCAGATGTTGTTCAGCAAGTGCTCCTGCAGCAGCGGCTTCTTCAGCTCCTGGGCCAGGCCGCGGAAGCGCCCCCAGTGATAGGGCACCGCGCCGCCGCCGTGCGGGATCACGAACTTCAGCGTGGGGAAGTCCTTGAACAGGTCCGAGGTCAGGCACTGCATGAAGGCCGTGGTGTCGGCGTTCAGGTAGTGGGCGCCGGTGGTGTGGAAGCAGGCGTTGCAGCTGGTGCTCACGTGGATCATGGCCGGGATCTCGAGCTCGACCATCTTTTCGTAGATCGGGTACCAGTGCCGGTCGGACAGCGGCGGCGAAGTCCAGTGGCCGCCCGAGGGGTCCGGGTTCAGGTTGATGGCCACGAAACCGTATTCCTTCACGCACTTCTCGAGCTCGGGAAGGCAGGTCTTCGGGTCGACGCCGGGCGACTGGGGCAGCATCGCCGCGCCGATGAAGTGGTCCGGGAACAGCTGGCTGACCCGGTGGCAGAGCTCGTTGCAGATCGCCGCCCAGGTGGCGCTGGTCTCGAAGTTCCCGATGTGGTGCGCCATGAAGCTCGCGCGCGGCGAGAACACGGTGAGGTCGCTGCCGCGCTCCTTCATCTTGGCGAGCTGGTTCTTCTCGATCGACTCGCGGATGTCGTCGTCGCTGATCTTCAGCTCCGAGGCCTTCGGCGCCACGGATGGGTCCTTCAGCCCGGCGACCTGCCGGTTGCGCCAGTCCTCGAGCGCCTTGGGCGCGGTGGTGTAGTGGCCGTGGATGTCGATGATCATTCGTGCTTTCCTTCCCAGACCGAGGCCGGGATCATGACTTCGCCGCGCATGATCAGGCGCGCGGTGCGCAGCAGCGCCGCCCGGATCACGTTCTGCGGGTTGGCGGGATCGAGCTCGAGCTCGACGCTGAATTCGCCGCTCGGGTGCTCGACCGAGACGGTCTTGACCAGGCCCTCGGGCAGGGCCGCGATGCCCTCGGTGACCGAACCGTCGAGCACGCAGGCGGTGCCCACGGTGACCGCGGCCAGCACGCCGATCGCGTCGTGGCACACGTGCGGGATGAAGCAGCGGGTGGCCACGCTGCCGCCCGCGCGCGGCGGCGCGACCAGGCACATCTTCGGATAGGTCTTCTTCGAGACGTCGCCCAGGCCCATCAGGCGGCCTGCCTTCAGCCGCAGGTCCTCGATGCGGGCCTTCAGCTCGGTGTCGGCGTTGAGCTCCGCCACCGACTCGTAGCCGGTGCGGCCCATGTCCGCGGCGCGGAACAGCACCATCGGCATGCCGTTGTCGATGCAGGTGACCTCGATGCTTCCCAGGCCTTGCACCTCGACGGTGTCGCGCACGCGGCCGGTGGGCAGCAGGCCGGAGCAGACCGAGCCGGCGGTGTCGAGGAAGTTGATCGTGATCGGCGCCGAGCTGCCGGGCACGCCGTCGATGCGGGCGTCGCCGGCGTAGCTCACGCGGCGGCCGCGGGGCGTCGTTGGCGTGGGCACCGTGATGTCGCACTGCATCTCGGTGTTCAGCGTGAGCACCCGCAGCGTGGTCGTGTCGCCCTGCGGGGCGGCCAGGCCGGTCTCCAGCGCGAAGGGCACCACCGCGGCCAGCATGTTGCCGCAGTTCGGCGTGGTGTCGACGGTGTCCTTGTCGGGCTGGAGCTGCGCGAACAGGAAGTCGAGATCGACGCCCGGGGTCTTGCTGCGCCGCACGATGCCCACCTTGCTGGTGAGCGGATGGGCGCCGCCCAAGCCGTCGATCTGGCGCTTGTCGGGCGAGCCCATCACGGCGAGCAGCACCCGGTCGCGGGTGGCGATGTCGGCGGGCAGGTCGTCCTCGCGGAAGAAGGGGCCGCGCGAGGTGCCGCCTCGCATGAACAGGCAGGGGATGGCAGTCTGCATCCCGCCATTCTGGCACGCTGCCCTGCCGGAATCAGCAGGGCTGCGCGTCCTTCTCGAACGGGTACAGCGGCTTCGCCCGGCGCTTGTAGTCGAACAGCGCGATGTCCGAGGCGGTCACGCCCAGGCCCTGGCATTCGACGATCTGCCTGGCGATCGGCTCGAAGCCGGCGCGGAAGTGCTGGCGCGACTTGATCAGCACGTAGCGCTTGCGGCGCGGGTCGATGCCGCAGTGGGTGAACACGCCCAGGTCGAAGGGCTCGCTGCGGCCTTCGGACACGACCACCTGGACCCGGCCGGTGTCGAGCACCGCGGTGCGGCCCATGCGGATCCGCGCGCCGGTGGCCATCGGCCCGGTGACCTTGAACTCGCCGTCGGTGATCGCGCGCACCTTGCCCTCCAGGCGCATCGGCTTGCCCTTCAGGTTCAGCGCCGGCATGTCCACGCGGCCGCCGACCTCGATGCTCACGTTCGCGCCGATGCCGGCCTCGATCATTCGGGCGACCGCCTGCGGGTCGCAGAAGGGGCCGGCGACCACGTCGTCGAGCTGCTGCCTCACGACCTCCTCGAGCACGCTCATCACGTCCTGGGTGCCGCCCGAGGCGGTGTTGTCGCCGTGGTCCACCAGGATGACCGGTCCTTCTGTCATCTGGCGGGCGCGCGCGATCGAGTCGGCGAGCGGCTCGCCGCGGTACATGAAGTCCTCGCGGCGGTCCCAGGCCTGGTCGAGCAGGGATTCGCGGAAGGCGACGCCCTTCTTCTCGCCGTCGGCCTTCGCCAGGTCGACGACGAGGACGGCCGACAGGCCCAGGTGCGGGATGTCGGCCTGCGGGAATCCGCCGAAGACCGAGGCGTTGAGCACTTCGCCCGCCGCCTCGGCCGCGATCGCGCGGTCCATGATGTCCTTCATCGGGTTGCGCGAGGGCGTGTGCGACAGCGTGCTGCTCAGGATGGGCCGGCGTCCCCACAGGATGCGCGGCTTCACCTCGCCGGCCAGCGCGCGCAGCAGCGTGCGGCCCGCGCGCTCGCCGGTCAGCCGCATGTCGACGTGCGGATAGGTGCGATAGCCGGTGATGACCGTGGCGTTGTCGACCATCTGCTGGGTCATCTGGGCGTGGAAGTCGAGGGCCACCGCGATCGGCATGCCCGGGGCCAGCGCCCGGATGCGCGCGAGCAGCTCGCCCTCGCCGTCGTCGAGATGCTCGCAGACCATTGCGCCGTGCAGGTCGAGCATCACCGCGTCGCAACCCTTGCGCACCGCATCGAGGATGGCGCCCGCCATCTCCTCGTAGGCCTCGCGGGTGACCAGCCCGGACGGATTGGCGTTGGCGGCGAGCGGCACCACGAACTCGGCGCTGGCCTCGCGGGCCAGGCCGATGAAGCCGCCGATCCCGTAGTTGGTGTCGGCGAGCTCGGCGATCGCCTGCTCGCCGCGCAGCGGCCCGCCGGGCCCGAAGGAGCCGATCGGCGTGGGCAGCGGCGAGAAGGTGTTGGTCTCGTGCAGCATCGAGGCGATGACGAACTTGCGGGCCATGCAGGGTCTCCGTGGATCGTGGGTCAGGAATGGGGCGTGAGGCCGGCCGACACGGCGGCCAGGCAGGTCGGGCACAGGCAGGATGCGGGCGGCGCGCCCGGCGGCAGGCCGAGCGCCGCGCGGGCCTCGGCGGGCAGCGCGGCGAGCCTCGCCGGGTCGATGGCGGGCAGTCCGGTGCACCAGCAGCCATCGGTGCCTGCGCCGCAGCCGAAGCTCGCGCCGCAGCGGAAGCAGCGGGTCGCTGCGGCGGAGGACTCGGGCAGGGGCGCGTCAGGCTGCATCGACGGGGCGGGAAGGGGCTCGGTTAAAATCCTCGCCTGCACTCGCAAGCTTGGTTCACCGCAAGCTTAGTCCAATCAACCGCCCGGGCGCGCCGCGCCGGTCCGAGGACCCCCATGAGCGAAGCTTCCGCCGAACAGACCGTCCGGATCACCCCCGCCCAGCAGGCCGCGATCCTGGCGGAGGCGATGCCCTACATCCGCCGCTTCCACGGCAAGATCGTCGTGGTGAAGTACGGCGGCAACGCGATGACCGACGAGAAGCTCAAGCAGAGCTTCGCGCGCGACGTGGTGCTGCTCAAGCTGGTCGGCCTGAAGCCGGTGGTCGTGCACGGCGGCGGCCCGCAGATCGAGCAGCTGCTGGCCAAGGTCGGCAAGAAGGGCGAGTTCATCCAGGGCATGCGGGTGACCGACGCCGAGACCATGGACATCGTCGAGATGGTGCTGGCCGGCCAGGTCAACAAGGAGATCGTCGAGCTGATCAACACCGCCGGCGGCCGAGCGGTGGGCCTCACCGGCCAGGACGGCGGCCTGATCCGCGCCCGCCGGCTCAAGATCTCCTCCAAGGACAAGCCCGACGAGCAGATCGACATCGGCCAGGTCGGCGAGATCGAGTCGATCGACCCGTCGATCATCGAGACCCTGACCGCGAGCGGCTTCATCCCGGTGATCGCGCCGATCGGCTCGGGCGCCGAGGGCGAGACCTACAACATCAACGCCGACGTGGTGGCCGGCAAGGTGGCCGAGGTCCTGAAGGCCGAGAAGCTGGTGCTGCTCACCAACACGCCGGGCGTGCTCGACAAGAGCGGCAAGCTGCTCACCGGCCTGAGCGCGCGCGAGATCGACGACCTGTTCGCCGACGGCACGATCTCCGGCGGCATGCTGCCCAAGATCTCGTCCGCGCTCGACGCCGCCCGCGGCGGCGTGAATGCGGTGCACATCATCGACGGGCGCGTGGACCACTGCCTGCTGCTGGAAATCATGACCGACCACGGGGTCGGCACGATGATCCGGAGCCACTGATCCGGCCAACCCTTTGGAGTCATGCGGCCGTTGGCATGACGCGTTGCGGCTTCCGGCAGACAGCGCCGGTCGGGCTGTCGGTTCGGGGCGAGGGCCGGGGGCCCGCGTGCCGGCACCCGGTGCTGCGGCCCCGCCTGCGGCGGGGCTTCCCTCGCCCACCTCGGAATTTCGCACCCGCCTCATACGCGCTGCGCGCGGATGAGCGGG
>MEEC01000250.1 GCA_001724315.1 Lautropia sp. SCN 70-15
CCCCGCGCCGGGCAGCGGCGCGGGCCTGCTGCACAACATGTCGGCCCCGCCGCGCAGCATCGTCGTCGTGAACCCGCTGCGGCCCGTTGCCCCGCGCCACGGGAAGGGCGAGCCGCCCAGTGCCGGCGCCGCGCCGCGCGCCACCCCGAGCGCCCGGCATTTCGCCCGCGTGTGCCTGGTGAGCCTGCTGGGCGGCGGCGAGCCGCACGAGCCGATGGGCCGCGACATCGCGCGGGGCGTGCACCGCGGCGCGCGGCCTCCGCACGGCGGCGCCCACGACCTGGCGAATGCGGTGGCGCTGCTGCGCGCCGGGGCGGCCCGGGGCGCGGCCTATGCGGCGCAGCGCAAGGAGTGCGAGCGCCTGCCCCTGCACGCGCTGCACGACGAGTTCCTGGAGCGCGTGGCCGCGCTCGGCGACATGGGCCTGCCGCCGCTGCTGCTCGCGCGCCCGATGAACGCCGACTCGCCCGCGCCGGCCGGTTCGTCGCTGTCGCCGCTGCCGCCGCTCGCCGCGCTGCGCCTGCTGGCCGGCACCGCGGGCGGGCTGTTCCTGCGCGACCGCGCGCCGGGCGTTTCGCTCTTCCTCACCGAGCTGGCCGGCCACGCGGAGACGACGTCCTTCGACTACTACCAGCCGGCCGCGCCCGGCGCCGGAGCGCCGCGATGAACACGCTCGAGGACCGAATTCACGCCTGCGTGCCGGTCACTGGCCAAGCCTTCGCCAAGCTGATGTCGCTGATGTCGGTCGAGGAGAGCCGCGAGGTGCCCACCGCCTGCGTGACCACCGGCAGCCGCTCGCGCCTGCTGGTGAACCCCGACTTCGCGGCCGAGCACTGCCGCAGCGACGACCACCTGGCCATGCTCGTGCTGCACGAGCTGTACCACGTGCTGCTCGGCCACACGCGGCTCTACCGCCGGGTCACGCCGGCGCAGAACTGGGCCTTCGACTGCCTGATCAACGCGCAGCTGTGCCGGCTGTTCCCGCACCCGCGGCACACGAGCTTCTTCGCGCGCTTCGTGGCGGACGCGCGCGGCCTGGCGCTGCTGCTCGGGCCGCCGCACGCCACCCTCGACCGGTACGGCAAGGGCGCCCGCGCGCTGCGTCTGCGCGACGCGCACCGGCAGCTGTACACCGAGGAGTCGGTGACGACCGAGGAGCTCTACGAGCTGCTCGAGCGCATCGAGGTGACCGACGGCGAGCTCGCCGGGTTGCCGCTGCTCGGGGACCACCGCGAGCACAGCACTCAGAGCGACAGCGACAACCACGGCGCGCACGACGACGAACCCGCCATCCCGCTTCACCCCGAAGTCCTGCGCGAAGTCCGCGACATCGTCGCCCGCTGGCCGATGGTCACCCAGCGCAGCGGCCGCGACCAGGGCGGCAGCCTGCACGAGCAGCGGGTGAGCCGCGTCGAACTCAACCGGCAGGCCGCGGCAGTGCTGCGCCGCGCGCTGGCCTGGGCCGCGAACGCCGGCGGCGCGCCCGGCGGCTGGCGGCGCGAGGAAGCCGACACCCCCGCCCTGCTGCCCTTCGACAGCGGCCGCGACCGCCGCGGCGCGGTGCAGCGCCTGCTCGGCACCGAGCCGCTGCTGTGGGCCGGCGAGACTCGTGCGCCCGGCCGCGCGCCGGCCGACCGGGTGCGCGTGTACCTCGACGTGTCGGGCTCGATGGAGGGCGCGATCGCGCCGCTCTACGCAGCGCTGGCCGGCAGCCTGGACCTGGTCGAGCCGCTGGTGCAGGGCTTCTCGACCGAGATCGCGTCGATCACCCACGCGCAGCTGCGCGCCGGCCTGCGGCTCACCACCGGCGGCACCGAGATCGAGACGGTCACCGCGCACCTGCTGGGGCAAGGCGCGCAGCGCAGCCCCACCGCCCGCCCGCCGCGGCGCGCGCTGGTCGTGACCGACGGCTGGGTCGGCGCCATTCCCGAGGCCCATTGCCGCGAACTCGCGCGCAGGCGCGTGCGCGTCGCCGCGGTGCTCACCCACGACGGCGACGCCTCGTTCGCCCGCGCCATCGGCGCGCCGGTGTTCCGGCTGCCACCTCTCTGAACCATCGCAAGGAAATCGTAGCCATGAGCAAAGACCGAAGCTGGACCGAAGCCGCCGAGTTCGTGCTGCCCGGCCACCCCGACAAGCTGTGCGACGCCGCCGCCGACGCGATCGTCGACCACGTGATGCGCGGCGACGCGCTGGGCCAGTGCGGCGTAGAGATCGCCTGCGTGTTCGAGCGCGTGTTCGTGACCGGTCGCATCGCCGCCCACCGCGAGGTGCTGGACACGCTCGACATCCCCGCGCTGGTGCGCCGCACCTATGCCGAGGCCGGCTGCGGCACCGACGCCTCCGGCCACACCTGGGGCCCGCGCCCCGAGGACCTGCGGATCGACACCGCGCTGTGCCTCGGCGAGTTCGAGCCCGGCGAGCGCGAGCACCGCCACCTCTCCGACGACCAGGCGATCTGCATCGGCTACGCGAACACGATGGCCGACACCAACCACCTGCCGCCTGCGCACTGGCTGGCCAACCGGATCGGCCGCGAGCTGTTCCGGCTGCGGCTGGAGGAAGGCGCCGGCCAGGTGGGCCCCGACGGCAAGGTGCTCGCGCAGGTGCGCACCGACGGCCACAGCTGGCAGCCCGAGCGCGTGTCGATCTCGCTGCACCACCACGAAGGCTCCGACTGGCTGCTGCTGCGCAGGATCGCCGAAGAGGCGGTGGCCCGCGCCTGCGCCGGCAAGCGGCTGCCCGAGCTGGCGCTCAACGGCGCCGGCATGTTCGTGGCCGGCGGCCCGAACGGCGACAACGGCACCACCGGCAAGAAGCTGGTGATGGACGCCTACGGCCCCACCGTGCCGATCGGCGGCGGCGCCTGGTCGGGCAAGGACTTCAACAAGGTGGACCGCGCCGGCGGGATGCTGGCGCGGGAGCTGGCGCTGGTGGCGGTAAGGCGGGCGAAGAGGGAGGCGCGGGGTAACCGTACGGGCAACCCATCTTTCCCGCCGCGCTGATCGATGTCAGCCGTCGGCGAGCGATGCGGTCCAGCGATGCGGCAGCAAGTCGTCGATGCGGCGCGCCGGGTACGTCGGCAAGCGCTCCAGCACGTCCTTCAGGTAGGCGTACGGATCGTGCCTGTTGAGCCTGGCCGACTGGATCAGGCTCATCACCGCGGCGGCCCGTTTGCCGCCGCGCAGCGAGCCGGCAAACAGCCAGTTCGAGCGGCCCAGCGCAATCGGCCGGATCCGATTCTCGATGTGGTTGTTGTCCGCAGGCAATGCTCCGTCGCCGACAAAGCGCGTGAGCGCCTGCCACCGGCCCAGGCTGTAGTCGATCGCCTTGGCGATCGCCGTGCCGTCGGTCGATCGCTGCCGCTGCAGGATCAGCCACTGGTGCAGCGCGTCGGCGATCGGCCGGGACTTCAGCTGCCGCAATCGCTGTCGCTCGTCGACATCGAGCTCTCGGGCGATGCGCTCGATGTCGTAGAGCGCCCCGAAGAAACTCAGCGCTTCGCCTGCGACCTCGCTCTTGTGGTTGGCCCACAGCTCGTGGAACTTGCGCCGTGCGTGCGCCAGACACCCCACCTCGGTCACGCCGTTGGCGAACAGCGCCTTGTAACCCGAGTAGTCGTCGCACACGAGCTTGCCGGACCAGCCTTCCAGGAAGCGGCGCGCATGCTCGCCGGAGCGGCCGTCGGCGAAGTCGTAGACCACCGCCTGCAGCGCGTCGTACTCGGTCGTGCCGTAGGCCCACAGGTAGGCTCGGTGCGTCTTGCCCTTGCCCGGCGAGAGCATCGCCACCGGCGTCTCGTCGGCGTGCAGGACTTCGCGTGCGAGCAGGGCCTGGCGCAGCGCATCGGCCAGCGGCTGGAGCTGCACGCCGCACATGCCCACCCACTGCGCGAGCGTCGATCGCGCGATCGTCATGCCGGCGCGCCCGAAGATGCCTTCCTGCCGGTACAGCGGCTGATGGTCGGCGTACTTCGCCACCAGCACCTGGGCCAGCAGCCCGGCCGTCGGGATGCCCTTGTCGATGACGTGCGCAGGCACCGGCGCCTGCGTGAGCGTCTGGCAGCGCGTGCACGCCCACTTGCCGCGGATGTGGCGCTCGACCCGAAATACGCCCGGCACGTAGTCGAGCTTCTCGCTGACCTCCTCGCCGATGCGCTTCAACGCACAGCCGCAGGCGCAGATCGTCGACTCGGGTTCGTGCCTCACCTCGGTGCGCGGCAGGTGCGCGGGCAGCGGCGCGCGACGGGGCTGCTCCTTGGGCGCCGCCTTCTCGTCGACGCGCTGAAGTGCCGTGAGCTCCAGACCGATCGCCTCGAGATCGGCCTCGAGGGTCTCGTCGAACAGGTGGCGCTGCTCGCCGTGCAACTGCTCGCTGCGAGCGGCGAACTTCCAGCGCTTGAGTATCGCCATCTCGTGCGTGAGCTGGTCGATGCGCAGCTGCTTGAGCGAGACCTCGCGCCGGGTGTCGGTCAGCTCGGTGATCAGCCGAGCGGCGAACTCGCGCAGCTCCTGCGCGTTCATCCGTTCGAGCTGATCGGCTGCGTGCATGGCCGCGATCGTGCCACATCACGTGGCGCGATGCAGCGACTACGCGATACGGATCGTGGCCTCGGTTCCGATTCGATGCCAGGGCAATCCGATCACCATCGCTTGTAGCTGCTCGGCGGTGATCGCGATCGTCTTGCCTGCCGAATTCGGCGCCCAGGTGAAGCTGCCCTGATGCAGGCGTCGCGCGCACAGCCAGATGCCGATGCCGTCGTGCACCAGCACCTTCATGCGGTTGGCGCGCCGGTTGGCGAACAGGTACGCGTGGTGCGCGCGCGCCTCGCCGAACACCTTGACCACCCGGGCCAGCGCCGTCTCGGTGCCCGCGCGCATGTCCAGCGGTTCGACTGCCAGCCACACCGCGTCGATGCGGATCACCGCAGCAGCTCGCGCAGCCAGGCCGCGCACTCGGCGGCCGCGTTGCTCGGCCACGTCACGCTGATGGCCGTGCCCGCACGCTTCACCTCGATCCGGATGTCCGGCTGTGCGGCCGACGCCGGCAGGGGTACGGGCACGAAGCCGGTCATCGGTTCGGTCTGTGAACGCGGCGCGATCTGCGATCTGCACCCGGCTTCGCCGCGATCGGCCCGCTCGGCCTCGTTGACCCACTTGCGCAGCATGTTGGCATTCAAGCCATTGGCCAGGGCCACCCCGGCAACCGACACACCAGGCTGGCGGCAGGCATCGATGACCGCGGCCCTGAACTCGGGGCTGTGCCGGCGCCGGCGGCGGCGATCCGGAAGTTCTACGGGATAAGTGTCCATGTGTCCGCATAAGAGTTACGCGGACACGAGGCTCCTATCTCAGGCGACTCGATTCAAGATGGGTTGCCCGGACGCATACGGCGCGGGTGGAGTTGCGGTATGAGCCGGGCGGGGCGGGGCCGGTGGGGGTGGGGGTTTGGATCGATGGGCGGGCCGCCGACCGCAAGGCGCTCGGGCCTCCGGACAGCCGCACGCTTACGAACGCAGACGCGTCGCGACAATTGGCCAGAAGCGCTCTGGGAGAGATAGTAGAGGGCGCACGATGGGGACAACTCCAAGAGCCCCCGACCTACGCCGAGCATTTCAGCCGATCGGACAGGCGCAGTTTCGAGGTTTAGCCGCTCACCCAAATCAGCAAGGCACGCAACATCACCGAGTACTAGCAGCTTGATGCGAAACACGTCATCGGCATCGCACCTGAAGCGTTGATCTGAGAGAGCCACGGAACGAGATCGGAACGATGCGCGGTCAACTGGATCCCCAGAGTTCGATGTTCACGTACTTCTCGCCGGATTCGCGAGTGCCGGCGGATCATCCGCTGCGTCGGATTAAGACCGACGCGGATCGGGTACTGCGCACGATGAGCGCCGAGTTCGACCGGTTGTACGCGAGCACCGGGCGGCCTTCGATTCCGCCCGAGCGGCTTCTGAAGGCGAGCCTGCTGATCGCGCTTTACTCGGTGCGCTCGGACCGCATGTTCTGCGAGATGCTCGACTACAACATCCTGTTTCGCTGGTTCCTGGACATGAGCCTGGACGAGCGAGGGTTGGATCAGTCGGCGTTCTCGCGGCTGCGCACCCGACTGGTGGGCGAGGACACGGCGCGGCGCTTCTTTGACGAGGTGGTGCGCCAGGCGCGCCGCGACAAGCTGCTCTCGGATGAGCACTTCACCGTCGACGGCACGCTGATCGAAGCCTGGGCCTCGGTGGCCAAGAGCGTGCACCCGAAGGATGGTCCGCCTTCGGCGGGGGGCGGGCGCGACGATCAGGGCATGGTGAACTTCCACGGCCAGCGGCGCAGCAACGCCACGCACGAATCGAGCACCGACCCCGACGCCAGGCTCGCCCGCAAGGGCCCGGGCAAGGAGACCAGGCTGGCGTTCGGCGCACACGCTCTCATGGAGAACCGCAACGGCTTGTGCGTGGACATCCTGGTCACCGACGCACTGACCAAGGAAACCAGCGCGGCACGCGAGATCCTCGATCGCCAGCGGCGCCGGCGCGTCAAGCCGAGCAGCCTCGGAGCCGACAAGGGCTATCACCACCGCGACTTCGTCGAGCACCTGCGTGAACGCGGCATCGCGCCGCACATCGCCCAGATCAAGGGCCGCAAGATGCCCGGGCTGCTCGATGGTCGCACCACCCGCCACGAGAGCTATCGGATCAGCCAGCGCAAGCGCAAGCGCGTGGAAGAGATCTTCGGCTGGATGAAGAGCTACGGTGGGCTGCGGCGCACGATGATGCGCGGGCTCGAGCGGGTCCGGTTGCACACCTACATCGTTGCAGCCGCCTACAACCTGCTGCGCATGAGCCGGCTCGCGCCGGCGACACCCTAAATGGGCCCGCAGATCGATGAAGGGCCTCATCGAGCCCTCCAACAGGGCCGAAAACGGCGCAAGAACGCTCGTTTGGGCCCAGATCGGTTCGCCTCGACATTCACGGTCGTTGCGTCGGCCGGTTTCCCATCAAGCTGCTAGGTAGACCGTTCCAACAAGAGTGGATAGCACGGTGCGCCGGGAGGCCCGCCGGGCCTCCCCTGCTGTTGGCAAGCGTGCGCCACAAGGACTCCATCAGACCACGCTCGCCGCCCGAACTGGAAAGCAACGCTCCAGCCGCGCCCGAGCCCGAAACCATCTACGAATGAGCTATCTATTAAGCCGTCGTTCGCAAATCAGGCTGACTGACAAACTCTCGATACCGTCGAACTGCGCATATGTAATCAACATAAGCGTAGCGCCGTGCGGGCGACGCCAATTCTTCTCGCTTTCCCTTGATGTCTGCAACCAGCTTCTCAAAAGCCTTCGCGGACGACACCGATTGCCTATTTAATTGGATACCCAGAACGCGCTCAATTCTCAGGCACCGGCTCAGTTGATCCCTGGCAACCCTCTTAGAAAGAGGACGCCCTGACCGAGCCCCCCTGTAGCTTGTCTCCAGAAACTTCACAAATTCGTCCATCGCCTTCATACTCGGGCGTCTCCAAAACACATGTTGCTGTGCAAACCGATTCCGCTTCCTGGGTCATTCCAGGCACTCGGCCTCTCCGGCAGACGAAGACTCGGGATAC
>MEEC01000251.1 GCA_001724315.1 Lautropia sp. SCN 70-15
AGCGGCCAACCCTGATCTTGTTCAGCCCCGAGTGGCCGGTGGGGAAGAGGGCGGCGTGCCAGCCGAACAGGCGCTTGCGTGACGCCGGCGCGCGACAGTTGGCGGTGGCATCGAGCACCATGTCGACGACGCCCTCGACGTGTCGATCCACGGGCGCAAGGGCGCCGATGTCCATCCCCAGTCGGCGTGCGATGCTGGAGCGCACGGAATAGGCATCCAGCCGTTCGCCTTCGATTTCGCTCGTCTTGACCGCGTCTTCGGTGAGCGCGGCCAGGCTCGCCTGGTCGCGCAAGGGCAGGCCCACGTCGGTCAGGCGGCCCATGAGCAAGCCTTGAGCGCGGCTGGCCTCGGCCATCGGTTCGGCCAGCGCCGCCAGGTCGTAGCGCCATTGCGGCCAGTCGAGGGACTGCCAGATGTACATCTAATCTCCGCAGTAATTGCGGTGATTATGCTGCCCATTCTCCGCAAGGGCAAGCTCGGCCGTCAGCCTCGCCGGTCACGTGGCCCCCTGCGCCGGCCGTCTACTTGTCAGCGGCCTTCGCCACCGGCAAGGCGCCGCCCCCCACCGCCCGCGGATCGCGCGCCCGCCAGCACCCACGATCCACCGCCGAAAGAAAGGCCTGTACGCCCGCATTGAACGCGGCCGGCTCTTCCAAGTTCACCGCATGCCCGGTGCCGGGCAGCACCCAGAGCTGCGCGGTGCGCATCGTGCGCTTGAGGAACAGGTTGGTTTCCAGGCAGGGATCGTCCTCGTCGCCCACCACGAGCAGGGTGGGCAACGCGCATGCGGCGAACTCGGCCTCGAAGTCGAACAGCGAGGGCCGCAGGGCCTGGTAGCGGCGCAGGGTGCAGGCCGATCCGACTCCCGAGTGTTCCGACAGGTGCTGCACGAACTCCTCCCATCCGCGCGGGTCCTTATTCAGGAGTTGCACCCGCGTCGCGGCCAGTCCCATTTCCCGCGCGATCGCCGGCGAGCCTTCGTTCAGAAAGCGCTGCGCGAAGGCCTCGGAATGTTCCTTGAACTCGGCGCGAACCTCGCGCGGCGCGCCGGAACCCACGCCGGCCGCCACCAGCGACAGCGCGCGGGCGGGGTGCCGCAGGCCGAAGTGCAAGGTGGCGTAGGCGCCCATGCTCAGGCCCACGATGTGCGCGCGCTCGATGCCGAGCTCGTCCATCACCGCCAGGATGTCGTCGGCCGAGTGCTCGTAGCCGTAGAGCTCGTCCGACTCCGGCACGTCCGAGGGCGGATAGCCGCGCGCGTTGAAGCGGATGCAGCGGTACTCACGCGAGAACCAGCGCACCTGCTGCTCCCATTCGCGCAGGTCTGCGCCGAACTCGTGGACGAAGACGATCGGGCGGCCGCTTCCGGTTTCTTCGAAGTAGAGGCGGGCGCCTTTCGATGTGGCGTAGGGCATCGGGTTCTCCGGTGGGCGCGCTCAGGCCGATTCCGCTTCGCTGAGCGGCTGCACGCTCAGGCGCATCCCCATCGCGTGCAGTGCCTTGTGAATGGTCATCAGGGACGGGTTCCCGGTTGGGCTCAGCGCGCGAAACAGCGACTTGTCTCCCAAGCCTGCACGACGCGCGACCTCGGCCATTCCATGGGCCTTCGCCACCTGGCGAAGCGCGACAAGCAGTGCTGCGGGTTCGTCGAGTTCGATCACCGCATCGAGATACGCTGCCGCCTCCTTCGGATCGGTCAGCAGCGGGACGAGTGCCTGTTGGTAACTCTTGTCGCGTGGTCCGTTCATTTCAGCCACTCCTCGAACGGTGCGCTGCCTTCCGCGTTCGTGTAGATGCGAAGTTCGTACATGGTATCTCACGCGATACTGTCGAGTCACGGCAAAATGCCGTCGACGCTTGCCAAGCGGATTCCAGCACGAAGGCACACGTCGGTATCGACTGTTTCGGCTTAGGCCAGATGGAGGGCGCTGCTCTCGCGCAATCGACGCAGGTACAGCCCCCAGCGTCCGCGATGTAAGGGCCTGATCCGGCGAAGCGACCCGAGACTTTGAAGTCGCGCACGGATCACCCGCGCCCACACGAAAAGAGCCGAAATGGCCATCGCCGTTCTTCAACGCTTCACGAACCTGCGCCGCGACGAAGTCGCGACGGTCCTCGTGGCCGGGCTGTTCTTCTTTTGCGTGCTGACCGCGCTGATGGTTGTTCGCCCCGCCCGCGAGGCGCTGGGCATGCAGCGCGGCATCGAGGCGATCCGCTGGCTGTTCATCGGCACGGTGCTGGTCACGCTGGCGGTGAACCCGCTGTTCGGCCTGCTCGTGAGCCGGTTCCGGCGCCTGGCCTTCATCGCCGCGACCTACCTCTTCTTCGCCTTCGGGCTGCTGGCCTTCCACGCGCTGCTGGTGCTGGCCCCGGCCAGCATCGGCGAGCGGACCGGGCAGGTCTTCTACGTCTGGTTCAGCGTCTTCAACCTGTTCGCCACGATGCTGTTCTGGGCGCTGATGGCGGATCGCTTCTCGTTCGAGCAGAGCAAGCGCCTGTTCGGCGCGATCGCCGTCGGCGGGACCCTGGGCGCGATCTTCGGGCCCTGGCTCGCGAGCGTGCTCGCCCGGCCCTTCGGGACGCCGTCGCTGCTGGTCGTGTCGGCCGGATTCGTGGTGCTGGCCCTGGGGGCGGCGTGGTGGCTCACGCGGCTCGGCACTGGCCGACCGGAGGCCGCAGGGGCGCAGGACGTGGCTGGCGCGCCCGACGCCGCGAACGACTTCGCCGAGCACGCGCGAATCGGCGGCAACGCCTGGGAGGGCCTGCGGGCGGTCTTTCGTTCGCCCTACCTGCTCGGGATCAGCGCCTACGTGCTGATCCTGGCGGTGATGGCCACCTTCCTCTACTTCACGCGGCTGCAGATGGTGGCCGCGCTCGGCTCGGGCCTGGACATGCGCACCGCCGCGTTCGCGCGCATCGACATGATCACGCAGGTGGCGACCCTGCTGCTGCAGGCGGTCGTCACCGGCCACCTGATGAAGCGGCTGGGCACCGCGGTCACGCTGGCGCTGCTGCCGCTGACCGCGGCGCTCGGCTTCCTGGGGCTGGCGATCGTGGGCTCGCTCGCCGCGCTGATCGCCTTCGAATCGGCCTTTCGCGCGGTGCAGCGGGGCGTCATGCGGCCGGCGCGCGAGACCCTGTTCACCACCGTCTCCCGCGAGGAGCGCTACAAGGCGAAGGCCTTCATCGACACCTTCGTGTATCGCTTCGGCGACGTCGTCGGCGCGCAGACCGAGGGCCTGCTCGGGCGCCTCGGCATGGGGCTGGCCGCGCTCGCCGCATTCGCGGTGCCGCTTGCGGTCGCCTGGATGGCGCTCGGCCTCTGGCTGGGCCACGCGCAGCGCGCGCAGGCGCGCGGCGAAGAACGAACCGAAGGAGCTGTCGCATGAGCACGCGTCGCGAAACCCTGCAGTGGATGATGGCCGGGGCGGGCCTGCTGGCGCTCGATCCGCGCGTGGCGCTTGCCGCCGACGGCGGCAAGGCGGGCCTGATCACCCGGGCGATTCCCTCGTCCGGCGAGCGGGTGCCGATCATCGGCCTGGGCAGCTCGGCGAGCTTCGCTCAGGTCGCACGAAGCGAGGACGTGAGCGCGCTGCGCGAAGTGCTCGGGCGTTTGGTGGAGCTCGGCGGCACGGTCTTCGACACCGCGCCGGCCTACGGGGCGTCCGAGGAAGTGGCCGGCCGCATCGCCCGGGAACTCGGCATCGAACGCAAGCTGTTCTGGGCGACCAAGCTGAACGTGGCGCCGCGCGGTGGCGGGTCGGCCGACCCGGCCGCGGCGCGCGAGCAGCTCGAGGCCTCGTTCCGCAGGATCGGCAAGCCGGTGATCGACCTCGTCCAGGTCCACAACATGGGCGACCTCCGGACCCAGTTGTCGATCCTGAGGGAGTACAAGGAGAAGGGCCGGATCCGCTACATCGGCGTGACCACGACCTTCGAGAGCCAGTACGCGGCGCTGGTCGACGCCATGCGCAAGGAGCCGATCGACTTCATCGGCACGAACTACGCGATCGACGATCGCCATGCCGAGCAGACGATCCTGCCGCTCGCGCGCGAGCGGGGCATAGCGGTGCTGGTCTACGCGCCCTTCGGACGGACCCGGCTGTGGCGCCGGGTGGCCGGGCGCGAGGTGCCTGAGTGGGCCCGCGAGTTCGACTCGCGTACGTGGGCGCAGTTCTTCCTCAAGTACGTGGCGAGTCACCCGGCTGTCACGGCGATCACGCCGGCCACCAGCCGGCCGGCCAACATGGCCGACAACATCGGCGGCGGGATCGGGCGCCTGCCTGACGAGGCCATGAGAAAGCGAATGATCGGGCTGGTCGAGGCCTTGCCGGCCGCCTGAGGCGCGATTGCGGCCGCCCGCGAGAGTCCGAGATGAACATGGAGGACGAAATGAGATCTGATCGCCGGAAATTCCTGCACTTCCTCGGAGTGGCGCCAGCCGGCCTGGCGCTCGGGGGGCTGCCCTTCGCCGCGCGCGCGGCGAACTCAGGCGGCGGCAAGACGAAGATCGGCATCGTCGGCTCGGGCCGCGTGGGCAGCGCGATCGGCGCTGCCTGGGTCAAGGCCGGGCACGAGGTGATGTTCTCGTCGCGAAACATTGAGCACGACAAATCGCTCGCCGCGAGTCTCGGTCCGAAGGCCCGCGCCGGCACCCCGCGCGAGGCGGCCGCGTTCGGCGAGGTGGTGATGATCTCGGTGCCCTACGGCGCGCTGCCCCAGGTCGGCAAGGACCTCGCGGACCTGATCCGCGGCAAGGTGGTGATCGACACCTGCAACCCCTTCGTGGGGCGCGACGGCGAGATCGCGACCTGGGCGCGCGAGAAGGGCGCCGGCCTGGCGTCGGCGGAGCTGCTGCCCGGCGCGCGGCTGGTGCGCGCCTTCAACGCGATCGGCGCTGCCCGGATGGGCACGGCGCACGAGCGGCCGGGGCAGGTCGGCATGCCGATCGCCTCCGACGATGCCGCCGCGGTCGAGGTGTCCTCGCGCCTGATCCGCGACGTCGGTTACGAGCCGGTGCCGATCGGCGGGCTTGCCATGGGCAGGCACCTGATGCCGGGAACGCCGCTCGCTGGCGAGAGGTCACCCGAGGAAGTCCGGAAGGTCGCGGCCACGCTCGACTAGTGCGTGTTCACGCCCCTGGACCCGGAGCGGCCGGCTCGCGATAGCATGGGCGTTCGACCATAATCCGCGCCGCCGCGCGGGGGGTAATCGATGCTCACGGCACAGCAGATCCTCGATCACAGCGACACCGGCGATCCCTGGCCAACCGGCAGCGCAGCCTTTGCCGACCTGCCCGCCGCCTACCAGACCGCGCTGGCCGTCCGCGCCCTGCGCGTCGCCCGTGGAGAGGTCCCTCGCGGCTACAAGATCGGCTTCACCAACCGTTCGATCTGGCCCCGCTACAACGTCTACGCGCCCGTCTGGGGCACGGTCTGGAACACGACCGTCACCGAGTGCGACGGCGCCGGAACCGTTCCGCTGAGCGGCATCTGCCAGCCGCGAATCGAGCCCGAGGCGGTGTTCGGTTTGCGGTCCGCGCCGCCCGACGATGCCGATCTCGACGGGATCTTCGGCGCGCTGGACTGGGTCGCCCCCGGTTTCGAGATCGTGCAGTCGCACATGCCCGACTGGAAGTTCGACGCGCCGCAGACCGTTGCCGACGCCGGGCTTCACGCGCGCCTGCTGGTCGGGCCGCGGGTGCCGGTCGCCGATCTCGCGAGCGATGCGGCCGGTTTGAATCGAGTGCTGGCCGCGGCGCGCGTGAAGCTGCACCGCAACGGCCAATGCGTGGAAGAGGGCGCCGGCGCGAACGTGCTCGATGGCCCGCTGCTCGCGCTCAGGCACTTCATCGCCGAGCTGCGGTCGTGCCCGGGGGCTGCCGGCCTGGCTGCGGGCGACATCGTGACCACCGGCACCTGGACCGACGCCTGGCCAGTGAAGGCCGGCGAGCGATGGGCGGCGCGTTACGACTCGGTGCTGCCGGCGCTCGAAGTCGGGTTCTGGTGACGCGATCGGCTCACGATACCGGCCGCGTCCCCTTTCTCAGCGCTGCGCGCACGCGCCGGCCGTGCGGCTGCTGCAGACCGTTCTCGTGACCGACAGCCTGGCCGCTTGCCCTTCGACGGCATCCACCGACACATGCACGCTGCGTTCGCCGTCTCCGGATGCGTCGTGATGCAGGTACAGGCGCAGGGACCCGGCTGATTCCTCGCGCATCACCACGTCAGTCAGGCAGGACGCCACCGATCGTTTCAATGCGGCGATTCCCGGGCTCGCCGGCCAGTCGCAGCGGTAGGTCGCCTCGCGCAAGGTGGCGCGCGCGTCGTCCTTGTGCATCAACCGGATCTCGCAGGAGCCGGCGCCCGCCAGCGGCTGGTTCGTCGCGTACTGGCGCACCTCGAACTTCGTTGAGCGCACGCGCTGCTCGAACTCGCGCGCGGCTTCGGTGCGGTCCACTGTGTGCGGCGTCGCTTGCGCGGGTGCGGAAGGCAGGGGCGCACCGCCGGGCACGATCGAACGCTGCAGAGGGCCGCGGATCGGGGCGAAGTCGGCATCGGCGCTCTCCACGATGGCGGCCAGCTCGGTGCAGTCGATCGATTGCGCGTGAGCTGCGTTGGCGGCGAGCAGCAGGAACGGCAATGCGAGGAACCTGACCACGCGCGCGTTACTCGTCATCGCAGCCGTCCGGCGTCTTCCTCACGCACACCGACTTGCGCACCGAAAGGGTCGCGCCGGCCGCGGCGTCCGCTTCGAGCTCGACCGACACGCCGCGCATGCCTTCGCCCGACTCCACCCGCTCCACGTAGATGATGAGGCTTGCGTTGTCGGAGTCCGGGTCCACTTCGCCGCCTGCGCAGCCCTGCAACTGCTTGCGCAGCGCGGGCGTGATGCGGGCGGCGGATGACTTCGGGTCGTACCGGCACTCGAAGGATGACTGCGTGATCTTCGCTTCATCGTCTTCCAGGTAGCCGTCGACGACCTGGCATCCGCCCGCAGCACCGGTCAGCGGCTTCTTCGCTTCGTGTGTGAGCCGCTGGTACTTGATGTCGAGCTTGCCGGCCGGCAGGCCGTTGGCGCGGGCGAAGTCCTCGGCGGTTTCCCTCTTCAGTTGGCGCCCCTTCAGCGAGGCGAAGTTCCGGTCGGCCTCGGCCAGGACCGCCTTGATCTCCGGGCACGAGAAAGTCTGCGCCGCAGCCGGCCCGGACAGCAGAGATGCGCAGGCGAGGGATGCGCCCGCGAGCAGCGCGCGGGCGGGCAGGGGTATGGGCATGGGTTTCACCGTGCGGGGTAGGTCGAGGTGCGACTCAGGATCCGATGCGGCACTGTTTGAGGTAGAACTTCGCGGTGCCATCGCCGGACATCTTCGCCATGTACGCGAAGCGCGCGGCGCCGGGCAGCTGCTTCTTGTAGAACGCCACCTGATCGGGCGGAACGGTGTCCGGCACGCCGTAAAGGATCAGGATGACGCTCTGCGGCCCGATGATCCCCAGCGTGCCGGCAGCGGCGGTCACCGCGGCCGCGAAGGCC
>MEEC01000252.1 GCA_001724315.1 Lautropia sp. SCN 70-15
CAGCGCGGGTCGCCGGCAGTGCAGTACAGGCCGCCGACGTCGGTGCCGGCGGCCGAGAAGATCCGGTAGGAGCCGGCGGCAGCGGCCTCCGCGGGCCGGTCTCGCCAGCCCAGGATCGACGCGTAGAAGCGGGCGGCCGCGTCGGCGTCGGGGGTCATCAGTTCGTACCAGATGAAGTCGCCGTGGTGGTTGGTCATGGCCTGTCTCCTCGGGTGTCCGAAGTCAGGGGGCGGCGCTCAGGCGTCGAGGATCGGCACGAAGCCGCCGAAGATCATCCGCTTGCCGTCGAAGGGCATCTTCTCGCCCATCGCCTTCATCCGCGGGTCGGTCTGCATGCGGGCCATCGCCGCGTCGCGGACTTCCTTCGACGGATACTCGAACCAGCTGAAGACCACGACCTCGTCGTCGCGCGCCTGGACCGCGCGGCGGAAGTCGGTCTGCTTGCCTTCGGGCACCTCGTCGCCCCAGCACTCGATCATCCGGCTGACGCCGAATTCCTTGAAGATGGGCGCGGCCTCGGTCGCGTGCTGCAGGTAGGCTTCCTTTTTGGCGGCAGGAACGGCCAGTACGAAGCCGTCGACATACTTCGTCTTCATGCTGCTTCTCCTTTTCGATCGCGCAACCGGCGCTCGCATGATGGAGCGGGCGGCTCGCCTTGACAGGAGAGTTGATATCAACATAATACGGCGATGGGCGCAAGAGTTTCGATCGAACAGACGCTGCAGGTCCGGGATGCCTGTCTGTGCCTGCACGCGCAACGCGCCGCGCGCGCGCTCGCGCGCCGCTTCGACGAGGCCTTGCGCCCTTTTGGCCTCACGAACGGGCAGTTCTCGCTGCTGATGGCGCTGAACCGGCCCGCGTCCCCCACCCTGGGCGAGGTGGCGCGCACGCTGGCGATGGATCGCACCACGCTGACCGCTGCGCTCAAGCCGCTCGCCCGTGATGGCCTGGTGGACATCGCGGTGGATCCCGGAGATCGGCGGGGCCGCCGGCTGGCGCTGACCGCAGCCGGTCACGCCAGGCTGGACGCTGCCTTGCCGGCCTGGCGAGCGCTTCACCGGGCGATCGAGGCGGAGCTCGGAGCGGGCGACGTGGTTCCGGACAAGCTCAGGAAGGGGTTGCGTGCGCTGGGCGGGGAAGGGTGCCTGAAATCGTGACCGGGCCCGGCATCGGGCGCAGCCGCCGGGTTGCCTAACGCCGGCGCCACTCCTCGGCCCACAGCCTGGGCAACTCCCGGGCAACGGCCGGCGGCGGCTGACCGAACAGGGTCTGCCGGCCGCTGCGATGCACCAGGCCGTGCACCTTCCGGCCGGCTTCGTCCCACAGCAGCACCAGGTTGTTGTCACCGCAGTCGTGCGGCTTGCAGGAGGCGCCGAGCCAGTAGCGTGTGCCGCCTGCGTCGACCTGCCGCAAGGGGGGCGAGGGGCCGGAGAGGTCGGCAATCCAGCCCTCGCGAACCAGCGGACCGAGCGCCGCGCGGTAGGCTGCCGCAAATCCCGGCCGCTTCAGCAGCGCGTCCACCGTCTGCTCCTCGAGCGGGATCGGCGTGCCTGGCAGCCGGTTGCGATTGGGGTCGCAGTGGCGCAGCACCTGGCCGACCGTGGAGGCGCCGAGCGGCGCCAGGGCTGTCGCGCTGCCGTCGATGCGTGCGAAGAGCCCCCTGGGATCGTGAGTGAGCGTGAGTTCGACCGGCCCACCCGGAGCCTGGCCGCGCACGGTCGCGGCGAAGCCGGGTACGGGCGGCGCGCCCGCTGGCGCCTTGCGGTTCGATCTCAGCTTCGACGCCTTCACCGCGATGCCGCCGCGCTCGATGTCGAGCGTGTCGCCGTAGAGCCGGATCTTCAACTGGCCGGGATCGTTGCAGGTGTTCGAGAAGATGCCTCCCGCCTGCCTGTCGGTGATCGGGTCGAGCGCGGCGATCGCGACCGGCGCGAAGCATGCGGCGAGCGCGGCCGCAGCGGCGCGGCCAAGTGGATGGATGCGCATCCGGGCCTCCCTGCGCACCCGCAAGATGGGTGCGCCTTGTCGATTGTGCGCCCCTGGGATCGAGTCGAACAGGGTGGTCCGGACGAAGAAACGGGCGACCCGGAGGTCGCCCGTTTCGTTGGTGCGCCCGGCACGGGCGCACTCCTGCGGGTGCAAGTCCCGCCGTGAGTTGATCACAGCGAACGAAGCGAAGCGCAACTGCGCGAGGGCGACCGAGCGTGGGGAGGAAGCGTGGAGCATAAGCTGCGAGCCGATGGACAAGAACCGGATAGAAGGCGGTGCCGAGCAGGGCGAGCGGGCCAATGACCGCAAAGCTCTCGTGATCAAGGCGAGGCGGCGTAAATCCGGCGGTTGTGCAGCGAAGGAGTGCGTTCTTACCCGGGGAGATCTCGCTTTGTGCCTGAAAGGGCGACGGTGACGAACCGGAGCGAGAAGTCAGCAGAGGCCGTAGTAGCTGCCGGTACGGGGCGAAGGGCCAAACGAGAGGGAGTGCGCGAGGGCGTGCCGATGTCGAGGGTCATGCGTCAGATGCCGGAGCGATCCGGGCGGGCCGGGGCTGCGTGCGGTGAAGCCGCGCGGGGCGCGGTCAGCGACGAAACCCGAGGCCCGCGACACGAAACCGAGGGCACGGGGTCAGGGTCGCTGCTTGCGGCGGCGCTGACGAGAGAGAACCTGCAGCAGGCGTGGCGGCGGGTGAAGGCCAACAGCGGTTCGGCAGGGGTGGACGGTCTGGACATCGACCAGACTGCGCTGCATCTGAGGAGCGCCTGGCCGGAGATTCGCGAGCGACTGCTGCGGGGGACGTACCGGCCCAGTCCGGTACGGCGGGTGACGATTCCGAAGCCGGATGGGGGCCAGCGCGAGTTGGGCATCCCGACGGTGACGGACCGGTTGATCCAGCAGGCGCTGCTGCAGGTGTTGCAGCCGATGCTCGATCCCACCTTCAGCGAGCACAGCTACGGCTTTCGGCCCGGGCGGCGTGCGCATGATGCGGTGCTGGCCGCGCAGGCGTTCGTGCAGTCCGGGCGGCGGGTCGTGGTGGACGTGGACCTGGAGAAGTTCTTCGACCGGGTCAACCACGACATCCTGATGGACCGGCTCGGAAGGCGCGTCGGCGATGCCGCGGTACTGCGGCTGGTCCGGGCGTACCTGAATGCCGGGGTCATGGGCGATGGGGTGGTGCAGCAGCGATATCAGGGCACGCCGCAGGGCGGGCCGCTGAGCCCGCTGCTGGCCAACGTGCTGCTCGACGAGGTGGACCGGGAACTGGAGCGGCGCAGCCACTGCTTCGTGCGCTACGCGGACGACTGCAACGTGTACGTGCGCAGTCCGAAGGCTGGTGTGCGGGTGATGGCGCTGCTGCGGCGGCTTTACGGACGATTGCGGCTCGTGGTCAATGAGGCCAAGAGCGCAGTGGCCAGTGCGCTGGGTCGCAAGTTCCTGGGGTTCAGCCTGTGGGCGGGCGCGGGTGGCGTGATCAAGCGCCGCGTCGCGGACAAGCCCATGGCGGCGTTCAAGCAGCGGGTGCGGCAACTGACGCGACGCTCGGCAGGCCGCAGCATGGCCGAACTCGCGCAGCGACTGCGGCCCTACCTGTTGGGCTGGAAAGCGTACTTTCGGTTGGCGCAAACGCCTGGAGTCTGGCGGGCGCTGGACGAGTGGTTGCGCCATCGGCTGCGGGCGATCCAACTGCGGCACTGGAAGCGCGGCAGCACGATGTACCGTGAGCTGAAGGCGCTGGGGGCGTCCGAGGACGACGCGTGTCGCATCGCCGCGAACTCCCGGCGCTGGTGGCGCAACAGCGCTGGGCGCCTGAACCGGGTACTGCCGATCGCGCACTTCGATCGGCTGGGCATCCCCCGACTCTCATGACCTCAACTTCTCGAACCGCCCGGTGCGGACCCGCACGCCGGGTGGTGTGGGAGGGGCGGCCGCTTTATTGGCGGCCCCCCTATCCCGATCCGGGGCTGAACCCCGGCGCGCGTCGCGCCGTCAGGCGGCGAGCTTCTCCGGCTGGGCGACCGGCGCCGAGCTTCGGATCAGGTGGTCGAAGGCCGACAGGCTGGCCTTCGCGCCTTCGCCCATCGCGATGACGATCTGCTTGTAGGGCGTCGTCGTCGCGTCGCCGGCCGCGAACACGCCGGGCACCGAGGTCTGGCCGCGGGCGTCGACCTCGATCTCGCCGCGCGGGCTCAGGGCCACCGTGCCCTTCAGCCAGTCGGTGTTGGGCAGCAGGCCGATCTGCACGAACACGCCTTCGAGCTCGAGCTTCTTCGCCTCGCCGCTCACGCGGTCCTTGTAGACCAGGCCGTTCATCTTGCTGCCGTCGCCGGTGACCTCGGTGGTCTGGGCGTTCACGATCACGGTCACGTTGGGCAGGCTCTTCAGCTTGGCCTGCAGCACCGCGTCGGCGCGCAGCTTGCCGTCGAACTCGAGCAGCGTCACGTGGGCCACCACGCCGGCCAGGTCGATCGCCGCCTCGACGCCCGAGTTGCCGCCGCCGATCACCGCCACCCGCTTACCCTTGAACAGCGGGCCGTCGCAGTGCGGGCAGTAGGCGACACCGGCGCCGCGATATTCGCGCTCGCCGGGCACGTTCATCTCGCGCCAGCGCGCCCCGGTGGCGAGGATCACGGTCCTGGCCATCAGCGTGGCGCCGCCCGCGAGCCTGACGCGGGCCATGCCGTCGTCACCGGCAGGCTCGAGCGCCTCGGCGCGCTGCAGGTTCATCACGTCGACGTCGTAGTCGGCCACGTGAGCCTCGAGCGCGCGGGCCAGCTTGGGACCGTCGGTCTGCGGCACCGAGATCAGGTTCTCGATGCCCATCGTGTCGAGCACCTGGCCGCCGAAACGCTCGGCCACGACGCCGGTGCGGATGCCCTTGCGGGCCGCGTAGATCGCCGCGGCCGCGCCGGCCGGGCCGCCGCCGACCACCAGCACGTCGAAGGCTTCCTTCGCGCCGATCTTCTCCGCCTCGCGGGCCGCGGCGCCGGTGTCGACCTTGGCGAGGATCTCCTCGAGCGTCATCCGGCCCTGGCCGAAGGCCTCGCCGTTCACGAAGACCGTGGGCACCGCCATGATCTTGCGCGACTCGACCTCGCCCTGGAACAGCGCGCCGTCGATCATCGTGCTGGTGACGCCGGGGTTCAGCACCGCCATCAGGTTCAGGGCCTGGACCACGTCGGGGCAGTTGTGGCAGGACAGCGAGATGAAGGTCTCGAAGCGGAACTCGCCCTGCAGGTTGCGGATCTGCTCGATGATCGCGGCCTCGACCTTGGGCGGGTAGCCGCCGGCCTGCAGCAGCGCCAGCACCAGCGAGGTGAACTCGTGCCCCATCGGGATGCCGGCGAAGGCCACGCGGGCGGCCTGGCCGGCCGCGCCGACGGTGAACGAGGGCTTGCGGGCGTCGGCGCCGTCCTCGCGCAGCGCGATCTTAGGCGACAGCGACGCGATCTCGCGCAGCAGCTCGCGCAACTCGGCGGACTTGGCGCCGTCGTCGAGCGAGGCGACGAGTTCGATCGGCTGCTCGAGCTTCTGCAGATAGGTCTCGAGCTGGGTGCGGATGTTGGCAGCGAGCATGTTCAGTTCCTCCTGGAGAGTGGAAGATCGCAGTGCGAAGCCGTCGGGCAAGGGCTTGGCGCTGCGATCGACCCGCGCCGGCAGGCGCCGGCGGGGCGATCGGGGCGGCCCGCGATGTTGCGGTGCGAGCCGCCGGGGTGAAGCCGGAGGCGAAGGCCCCCGGCGGCCGGGTCAGGCGCTCAGATCTTGCCGACCAGGTCCAGCGACGGGGCCAGCGTGGCTTCGCCCGGCGTCCACTTGGCAGGGCAGACCTCGCCCGGGTGGTTCGCGACGTACTGGGCCGCCTGGACCTTGCGCAGCAGCTCCTTGGCGTCGCGGCCGATGCCGTTGTCGTGGATCTCGCACAGCTTGATCTGGCCTTCCGGGTTGATCACGAAGGTGCCGCGCAGCGCCAAGCCCTCTTCCTCGATCATCACGTCGAAGTTGCGGGTGATGGTGCCGGTCGGGTCGCCGATCATCGGGTAGCGGATCTTGGCGATCGTGTCCGAGGTGTCGTGCCAGGCCTTGTGGGTGAAGTGCGTGTCGGTCGACACGGCGTAGACCTCGACACCCAGGGCCTTGAAGGTGTCGTAGTGGTCGGCCAGGTCGCCCAGCTCGGTCGGGCAGACGAAGGTGAAGTCGGCCGGGTAGAAGACGACGACCGACCACTTGCCTTTCAGGTCCTCGCTGGAGACCGGAACGAACTTGCCGTTGTGGTAGGCGGTGGCGTTGAAGGGCTTGATTTCGGTGTTGATCAGGGACATGTGTCGCTCCTTTGTATCGGGGAGTGGGTGGGACGAGGCGAATATTAGTTATTGCTATCGCACAACGCCAATGAATTATAACAAACTATTTAATTGACGTCACCTATCGGGCTCATCGCGCCGATCGAAGTGGCTTGCACCGCCTTGCGGGAGAACGGCGTCCGGGGAAGGGCGATAGAATTGCCGCCCCACCGAAACGCGCCCCGCCCTTGAACGAGACCCCGACCCCTTTCGATCTGGCGATGATGCGGCTCGCGATCGACCAGGCGCGCAATGCCTGGACCGTCGGCGAAGTGCCGGTCGGCGCGGTGCTGGTCCGGGAGGGGCGGGTGCTGGCCACCGGCTACAACCAGCCGATCGCCTCGCACGATCCCACCGCGCATGCCGAGATCTGCGCGCTGCGCGCCGGAAGCACGCTGATGGCGAACTACCGGCTGCCCGACTGCGAGCTCTACGTCACCCTGGAGCCCTGCGCGATGTGCGCCGGCGCGCTGATGCATGCGCGCCTGCGGCGCGTGGTCTGGGGCGCGCCGGACCCCAAGACGGGGGCGGCCGGCAGCGTGGTGAACCTGTTCGGCGAGGAACGGCTGAACCACCAGACCGCCTCGGTCGGCGGCGTGCTGGCCGACGAATGCGGCGGGCTGCTGCGCGAGTTCTTCGCCGAGCGCAGGCGGCTCGGCCGCGCGGGCGGCTGAAAAGGGGCGTCGGGCAATGGCCGCGCCGCGCATCCTGATCGTCAAGCTCACCTCGCTGGGCGACGTCATCAAGGCGCTGCCGGTGGTCGACGACATCCGCCGGGCCCTGCCTGGCGCGACGGTCGACTGGGTCGTGGAGCGCCCCGGCGACAGCCTGCTGGCGCTGCATCCGGACATCGCCACCGTGATCCCGCTGGAGTTGCGCCGCTACCGGAAGGAAGGACGCTACGGCGCCGCGCTGCGGGGCGTGTGGCGCGACATCGGGCTGCTGAGGGCGCACCGCTACGACTGCATCGTGGACCTGCAGGGCCGGCGCAAGAGCGCCATCGTGGCCGCGCTGGCGCGCGGGCCGGCGATCGGGCCGGCGCCGGGGCCTTCGAGCGAGCCGATGTACCACCGCTTCTACCGGCGAGCCGTGCGTCGGGCCCTCTTCGAGGGGCGCGACGCGATCTCGGTGAACCGCATCCTCGCGGCGCAGGCCCTCGGCTACCCGATGCCGTCCTCGCCGCCGCGCTTCGGCCTG
>MEEC01000253.1 GCA_001724315.1 Lautropia sp. SCN 70-15
CCTGGCCGGGAATGCCGCGCGGCCCGACGATCCCATCGGCATCGGCGCCGGACGGTCGCGCCCCGCCGGCTTGTCGACCGCGGCCTTGAAGAACTGGCGGCGCGTGAGCGGGACCTCTGCTTCCTCGCGCGAACGCACCAGCGGCAGCAGCGCGTTGGCCGGGAGCACCCGGCGCTCCAGCCGGGGCAACTCGTCGCCATGGCAGCCCACCGACTCGAGCCACATCCGGGCGCTCGACAGCGCAGCGTCCGCCGGATGACGGTCGGCGCAGCCCGCCTCGCAGTCACCACAGGCGCCCCGATCGATCAGCGCCGGCCCCCGGGCACCGGCGCGCTCGCCCAGCGCGAGGATCGCGCCGGCGGACAGCCCGCCGAGACAGGGCACTCGCTGCGCGCCCGGCGACAGGCGCTCCGCCGGGACCCGGTGGCATTCGATCTCGAGCGGACGCCCCTCGCGAATCGCGGCTTCGTCGGCCAGGTCGAAGCCCGGCAACGCGATCGCATCGTTCGGACAGGCCGCCGCGCAGCGTCCGCACTCGATGCAGCCCTCCGAGAGCTCGACGGCGTCGATCGACACCTTCAGCACGCCCTTCGGGCAGGCGGACTCGCAGGCGCGGCACTGTCCGTGCCGGCTGCGCAATGGCAGGCATGCCGCTTCATCGAGCCGCAGCGCCGAACCTTCCCTGAGCAACTCCCGGACTGGCTCCATCTCCTCCGCCGTCTGATTGCGACGATCCCGCGCGGCGCATCGCTTGCGCACGACCCGTCGCCCTGCCTTCCTGTTCGCAAGTTCGGTGCCAGCCGATAACCCTGGACAAATCAGGGGTTTGGCGGGACACTCACCCCGACTGGTTACCGATCGGTAACCGATGAGGACAAGACAGACACCCGTTTCGTTACCGATCAGTAACCATGCTTGCGCCCCCGAAGCGGCGACAACTGCTCGCCCTGGCCGCCATGGCGATCGCGCCAGCCACGTCGCTGCCGGCCGTCGGCGGCGCGCGCGCGCCGCAACGACCGATCCGCTTCGGGCTCACGCCGGTGTTCCTCGACGACCGGATCGGCCTGCTGTCCCGCTGGAAGGCCTACCTGGCGGATGCACTGGCCGGCGAGGTCGAGTTCGTCCAGCGCCAGACCTACGCCCAGATCCTCGACGCGCTGCGCGAGGGCCAGATCGAGTTCGGCTGGATCTGCGGCTACCCCTTTGTCCTGCACGAGAAGCAGTTGCGGCTGGTCTGCGTGCCCCGCTGGCAGGGTGCGCCCCGCTACCGCTCCTACCTGATCGTTCCGGCCGGGTCGGAAGCGCGCCGCCTGGAGGACCTGTCGGGGCGCAACTTCGCGTTCTCCGACCCCCTTTCGAACTCGGGTTTCCTCTACGTCCAGTACCTGCTCGCCCAGCGCGGCTCCGACGCACAGCGCTACTTCCGGCGCAGCTTCTTCACCTGGTCGCATCGCCATGTCGTCGAAGCGGTGGCCGAGCGGCTGGCCGACGGCGGGGCAGTCGACGGCTACGTCTGGGAGGCCATGACGCGGATTGCGCCGCAGCTGGCTTCCGCAACCCGGGTCATCCACCGCTCCCCGGAGTTCGGCTTCCCGCCGATCGTCGCCGGGCCGCGCGCGTCGACTGCGTCCGTCGACGCGTTCCGAAAGGCGCTGGTCGCGATGCCGCAGGACCCGCGCGGCCGGGAGGTCCTCGCCGAGCTTCAGCTCGACGGCTTCGGCGAGGAACCGCGCGAGCTGTTCGCATCGATCGCGCGGATGGCCGAGGCGCTCAGGTGATCCGGCACCTCGCCAGCTACCGCCTTCGCGTGCCGATCGCGCTGACGCTCGTCACCCTGCTGTCGGGCGTTGCCGTCGCCGTGACCACCTTCGTGCTGGTCGACCGGCACGTGGAGGCCAGCGCGATCACGCAAACCGAGCGCCTCGCGCGCACGCTGGCCGGCTCTCTCGCCCAGCCGGTGCTGCGCAACGACGTCTGGCAGGCCTACCAGATGGTCCGCGCGCCCACGCAGCCTCGCGACGAGGAAGGCGGCACCAGCGTGCGGATCGTGGTGATCGACGCGGACGACCGGGTCTTCGTCTCGCCCGAGCCCCAGGTGTTCCCGATCGGCACGCACGTCAGCGCGCTCCCGCCGCGCCTCGCGCAGGCTGCCTCCTCGCGCCCGACAGGATCGCGGGGGGCATTCACCCAGGGAGTCACGCCCGACGAGGAAGCAGACAGCTGGGTCGTCGGAGCGCCGATCCGGACCGACGCCGACACGATCATCGGCATGGTCGTCGTCGAGCAGCAGCGCGCGATCCCGCGCGCGCAGACCCGCGAGATCGTCGAGCAACTGGCCGGGCTCGGCGCCGGAGCGATTGCGCTGATCGGTGTTGCCGGATGGATCGCAGGCAGGCGGATGACGGCGCCCCTCGAGCGACTTCGCGAGGCGATGCACGACGCGCCCGAGACCCGCGTCCCCGCGGCCGTCGACGAGGTGGCGCGGCGCGACGACGAGGTCGGCGAGCTCGCGCGGGCCTACCGGAAGATGGTCGAGGAGCTCCAGGCCAAGCGCGAGATGGAGCGCCGGATGCTGCAAGCCGAGCGAATGGCGAGCATCGGCAGGCTCGCTGCCGGCATCGCGCACGAGGTCAACAATCCGCTGGGCGGGATGCTGAATGCGATCGAGAACCGCAGGCTGCGAGGCGGCGTCGACGAGGCGACCAGCCGCACGCTCGGCCTTCTGGAGCGCGGCATCGAGCAGGTCCACACGACCGTCGGGGCGCTGCTCAACGAGGCCCGGCGCGAGGTTCACGACCTGCAGGCCGATGACCTGCAGGACCTGTTCCTGCTCGTCCAGCCGCAGGCCGAGCAGGTCGGCTGCTCGCTCGAGTGGGCGATCGAGGCGCCGCGCGGCATGAGACTTCCGGCGGTCAGTGTCAGGCAGGTGATCCTGAATCTGGCGCTGAACGCGATCGCCGCTGCCGGCGACGCAGGCCGCGTGCGACTGGCCTCGACGCAGGACGCGGACGCTTGGGCGGTGCGGGTTTCCAACACCGGCAAGACGCTGAGCCAGCAGCAACTCGAAGACTTGCTCGGCAACGCCGGCGCCACCGCCCGCAGCGGCCGGACCGGGCTCGGCCTGTGGATCACCGGCAGGCTTCTCCACCTGGCCGGCGGATCGCTGCAGGTCGAAGCGACAGGCGACGCATCACCGTTTGCCACGACCATCGTCGCGACGATGCGCGAACAGCGAGGCTGAGTGAAGATGAATCCGAGGATCTGCCTGATCGAGGACGACCCGATCATGGGGGAGACGCTGTCGGAGCGGCTCGAGCTCGAGGGCTTCGACTGCCGCTGGCTGCGCAGCGGAGCCGAGGCGATGGGCCTCGAGGCGTCCGCCCCGGTCGACGTGTTCGTCAGCGACATCCGCCTGCCCGATGCCAACGGCTTCGAATTGTTCACCCGGATGTCTGGCGCGCGACCCGCGGTGCCATGGATCTTCATCACAGGCTACGGCACCCAGGCCCAGAAGGACGCGCTGATCGCCGCCGGAGCTGCCGATTTCTTCACCAAGCCGCTGGACATGGACCGACTGGTCCGGCGGCTGCGCGCATTGCACCCGGTCGAATCCGATCGCTCGGGATCGATCCAGGCCGAAGCCGATTGCCCGCTCGGACAGTCCAGCGAGATGCATCGCCTCTTCCGGCTCGTGCAGCAACTCGGCGCCAACTGGGAAACCGTGCTGATCACCGGCGAGTCGGGTGCCGGCAAGGAGGCGCTGGCAAGGTGCCTGCACCAAAAGACGTTTCCCGACAGCGCCCCCTTCGTGGCCGTCAACGCGGCGTCGCTGCCCGAATCGCTGATCGAGGCGGAGCTGTTCGGCTACGAGCGGGGCGCCTTCACCGGCGCGCAGCGGATGCACCGCGGCAAGTTCGAGCAGGCGCAGGGCGGCACGCTATTCCTCGACGAGATCGGCGACATGCCCCCCGCCCTGCAGGGCCGCCTGTTGCGGGTCCTGCAGGACCGCACGATCACCCGGCTCGGCGGTGACCGTGAACTGCCGCTTCAGGTTCGCGTGATCTTCGCCACCCACCGCCGCCTGAACGACGAGGTTCGCGCTGGGCGCTTCCGCGAGGACCTCTATTACCGGATCAATGTCGTCCATCTCCGCGTGCCCGCGCTGCGCGAACGCCCGGAGGACATTCCCTGGCTCGCGCACCGATTCCTCGACGACTGGAACCGGGCCCATCCAGACGCAATGCGCGAGCTCGGCGACGACGCCGAGGCAATGCTGCTTCGCCAGTCGTGGCCAGGCAACGTCCGCGAGCTGAAGAACGCGATCGAGAGGGCCTGCCTGCTGTCCGAGGCCGAGCGGATCGACAGCCGCCTGCTCGCGAGCGAAGACATGGGCCCGGACATCGACGAGACGCCGCCGCAGGCGCCCCGGACCGCGCCGACGCGGCTCGAGGAGTTCCTGCGCAGCCAGGAGCGAGAGTTCATCCGGCAGGCGCTGGAGCGCCACGGCTGGCAGATCGGCCAGACCGCCGAAACGCTCGGGATCTCCCGCAAGAGCCTCTGGGAGCGGATGAAACGGCTCGAGATCGGCTAGAAGCCTACTTCCTCGGCTCGGCCTCGTCGAACTGATCGTAGGCGCGCAGCGCATCGGCGCCGTAGACCGCGGCGGGTCCACCGCCCATGTAGATCGCGAGCGCCACCGTTTCGGCGACTTCGTTCCGGCTGGCGCCGTGCTGGTGCGCCATCTTCGTGTGATACGCGACGCAACCGTCACAGTGGACGGCAATGCCGATCGCAAGCGCCATCAGTTCCTTGGTCTTGGTGTCGATCGCCTGCGCTGCCGTGGCCGCGCCCGACAGGGCGGCGAACGCCGTCATCGTATCCGGGGCCCCCTTGCGAAGCAGGCCGACGCCGGCCGTCACGTCGTGGGCGATCTGAACGAAGTCCTTGCTCATGGTCTCCTCCTTTCGAGGGTCTTGGGAAAAACGGGAAACCAAGCCCTGGCGGCCGCCGGGCAGGCCTGCACGACCTGCCCACCTTCCGTACCCAGGCTCACGCGTCGCTCCTCAGGCTGCGAGCCACTGCTCGACCTTGTCCCGGCTGGGCACCCCACCGGCGTGAACGACCTTGCCGTCGATCACCACGCCCGGCGTGCTCATGATGCCGTAGGCCATGATGTCCTTGATGTCCTCGACCTTGCCGAGCGTCACGCTCACGCCCCTCGCCTTGGCAACCTGCTCGATCAGTGCGATGGTGTTCTTGCAGTTGGCACACCCGGTGCCGAGTACCTTGATGTCCATGACATCTCCTTCTCGAAGAAAACTCAAAACACTCTCAAGACACTCTCTGGGCCGCACCGAACGGCAGCGCGCTCGGTCTGCGGCCCGAAACATCGGCCGTGCTGTACACGGGCGAGAAGCCGCCGCCGGGGGTGCGAAAATTGGTCGTCTGCCCCTGATAAAGGCGCGCCGCTACCCACTGGACCTCACCGCCGTAAACGTAAACCCGCAGGTCGAACTTCATCGCCTGTGCTGCGCCTTCGGCGCCCTCCACGAGCCGCTCGCCGGGCGGGGCGATGGCCTGCGCAACGTAGTCGCCTGCAAGAATCTCTTCCCACACCCGGCGGGTCAGCTTGTCCCCCCGGTAGGCGGCGCGGCTGCCGAAGCCAGCCACCGGCTTGAAGAAGAGATTCCGCCGCCCCTTCCACAGCCGCTCACCGGCAGCCGCCGTCACGACTTCGGTGTGCGGCACGCAATCGAGCAGCAGCTGCCGAGTTGCTTCCGGCACGCCCAAGGCGGCCAGCCGCCCCGGATCGCTGAAGATCGCCAGCAGCCGCTTGTCGGCATAAAGCGCGTGCGCCCGAGGGTGCGGCGTCAGCACCACGCCCTGCTGCAACCAGGCCTCGCGAAGGGCGGCATTGCCCGGTTGCTCGAGGTAGAAATCGGTGAGCCGGTTGTAGACGAGGTCGACGACCCGGCCTTCGTGCCAGAGCGCGCCGTCTCTCCATAGCAGCGCCGAAGGGTCGGCAATCACCGCCTCGATGCCGTGGCGCTCGAACAGTCGCCGAAAGAGCAGGAACTCGGCGTACAGATGCTGCCGCTCGGGCGCTTCGTCGATGATCGCGATGGTCGCGAGCGGCCGCCCATGACCGGCAAGACGCCACTCCTCGCGAAACATGCCGACCATGCGCCGCTCGAAATCCGCGACGTCTTCCAGGCCCGGAACCATGCTGTCCATCGCCGCGCAACAGCTGCGCTGCGCCCTGGCCAACACCGCGTTGAGCATCGCACCGCCTGCATTGGTGTTGATCTCGATGAGGCCCAGCCGATCGCCGTTCAGGTGGAAGTCGTAACCCAGGAACACTCCGCGCGGACCCGCAGCGCCGGTGAGCGCGATCGCCGGCGCGCCGGCCAGCACCTGCTCGCGGTAGGCCGGCAGAGACACGACTGACTCGATCGCATCGATGACTCGCGCCATCCGCTCGAGATGCGGCGCGGCCACGAAGACAGGCTGCGCGGCGAACAGCGCCGAACACCGCTCCCGCACGAGCGCCGCCACTTCCGGATCGCCGAGCTCGTCTTCGAGCGCGCGCGCCATCGCGTCATGATCGAGGCTCAGGCAGAAGCAATCGCGGTTCAGCGCGTCGACGGCATGCATGGCGTCCCTCAGGGCCGGGGAGTCAGAGGATCGCGTTGAAGACGAAGCCTACGATCAGGATGCCGGTGGCCACCACGCCCACGAAAGTGGCGATCAGGCGAACCTTCAGCACCTTGCGCAGGATGATCATCTCGGGCAGCGACAGCGCGATCACGCTCATCATGAACGCCAGCACCGTGCCCAGCGCCGCCCCCTTGGCCAGCAGTGCCTGGACGATCGGGATCACGCCGGCTGCGTTGGCGTACATCGGCACGCCGACCAGCACCGCAACCGGTACCGACCACCAGGCATCCTTGCCCATGATCGAGGCCATGAAGGCCTCCGGCACCCAGCCGTGGATGATCGCCCCGATCGAGATGCCGGCCAGGATGTAGGGCCAGACCTTGCCGACGATCTCCCGCACGCTGGCGAAACCTGCCTCGATTCGCTGGGCCATCGTCAGCCCGTTCTCTCCGGCCGAGGCGACCACCTTGGGCATGTCGCGCACCCAGTCTTCCAGATGGCGCTCCATCTTCAGCCGCCCGATGATCCAGCCG
>MEEC01000254.1 GCA_001724315.1 Lautropia sp. SCN 70-15
CCCACCGACGAGGGCGCCGCCTACTACGCGCACTGCAAGCAGATCCTGCAGCACCTGGACGAGGCCGACGGCATGCTGGCCGCGCAGCGCGAGTCGCCCCGCGGCACGCTGCGCGTGCTGATGCCGCCGCTGCTGGGCACGCTGATCGTGATCCCGGCCATGCCGGCTTTCCTGCAGCGCTACCCGGACATGCGGGTGGAGATCACCCTGGCGGTGCACACGCCCGACCTGGTGGGCGAGGGACTGGACCTGGCCATCTGCGTGACGCCGAAGCCCGATCCGGGCGTGGTGTTCCGCCCGCTGGGGCTGGTGGCCATCCGAACCCTCGCCTCGCCGGACTACCTGGCACGCCGCGGCGTGCCGGCAACCCCCGACGACCTGGCCGGCCACGACCTGATCGGCGTGCGCGTGAACCCCGGCCACCTGTTCTCCACCTGGCGCTTCCAGCAAGACGGCAAGCCGATCACCCGCGACTTCGAATGCCGGCTGGTGGCCGACTCGGGCGACGCCCAGCGCGCCGCCGCCAAGGCAGGCGGCGGCATCTGCCAGGGCGCCCACTACGCGGTGCAGGACATGATCGAAAGCGGCGACCTGGTGCCGGTGCTGGACGACTGGAGCTGGACCGGCCCGCCCATCGGTGCGATGCACCTGCCCAACCGGTTTCTTTCGCCGAAGGTGCAGGTGTTCACGGATTGCGTGCGGGGATCGCTGGAGGGGAGGGTGAGCCCCTATCGGATCGACTGGAACAATCGCTAGAAAGCGGACCCCGTCGCACCGGATGATCCCGCGCGGGCGAGGGCCGGCTCCGTCACGACCATGGCAGAATCCGCCCCTCCCCGAATCAGCCATTGAGCCGACCCAGATGGACGCCCCCAAGCTCGACGCCGCCACCGCCGCCCGCATCGTTGCCCGCATTGCCGACGAACTCTCGATCCGGCCGCAGCAGGTGACCGCGACGGTGGAGTTGATCGATGGCGGCGCCACCGTGCCCTTCATCGCGCGCTACCGGAAGGAGGTCACCGGCGGGCTGGACGACACGCAGTTGCGCACGCTCGACGAGCGCCTGGTCTACCTGCGCGAGCTCGAGGAGCGGCGCGCGGCGATCGTGGAGAGCATCGCCGGGCAGGGCAAGCTCACCGAGGCGCTGGCCGCGCAGATCGCGGCGGCCGACACCAAGCAGCGCCTGGAAGACCTGTACCTGCCCTACAAGCCCAGGCGCCGCACCAAGGGCCAGATCGCCAGGGAAGCCGGCCTGGAGCCGCTGGCCGATGCGCTGCTGGCCGACCCCACTCTGGATCCGCAGGCCGAGGCGCAGAAGTACCTGCGGGCGCCCGACGAGAACGGCGAGCACGGCGTGGCCGACGCGAAGGCCGCGCTGGACGGCGCGCGCGACATCCTGGCCGAGCGCTTCGCCGAGCGGGCCGACGTGCTGGACGCGCTGCGCGAGCGCATGTGGACCGAGGGCTGGATCGCCGCGAAGGTCTACGAGGGCAAGGAGGCCGAGGGCGAGAAGTTCCGCGACTATTTCGACCATGCCGAGCCGATCGCGCAGGTGCCTTCGCACCGGGCGCTGGCGCTGTTCCGCGGCCGCCAGCAGGGCGTGCTTTCGTTGAAGCTGCAACTCGAGGCCTCGCTCGAGGAGCAGCTGCCACATCCGAACGTGCTGAAGCTCGCCGGCATCGTGGGGCTGGCCGAGTCGGTGCGCAATGCGGCGCGTGCGGCTGCCGCGGCGAAGTCCGGTGGCGCCGATGCGGCTGGTGCGGCGCCGGGGCAGGGCGCCGCGGCCCGCCCGGCCGACGCCTGGCTGGCCGAGGCCTGCCGCTGGTGCTGGCGCGTGAAGCTGCTGCCGCACCTGGAGACCGAGCTCTTCGGCCGCCTGCGCGAGGCCGCCGAGGCCGAGGCGATCAAGGTCTTCGGCGCCAACCTGAAGGACCTGCTGCTGGCCGCGCCGGCCGGCCCGCGCGCCGTGATCGGCCTGGATCCGGGCATCCGCACCGGCGTGAAAGTGGCGGTGGTCGACGCCACCGGCAAGCTGGTCCACGCCGCGACCATCTATCCGCACGAGCCGCGCCGCGACTGGGACGGCTCGATCGCTGCGCTGGCGAAGCTCGCGGAGAAGCACAAGGTCGAGCTGGTCGCGATCGGCAACGGCACTGCCTCGCGGGAGACCGACAAGCTGGCCGCCGACCTGATCAAGCGCCATCCCGAGCTGCGGCTGCGCAAGCTGGTGGTGTCCGAGGCGGGCGCCTCGGTCTATTCGGCCAGCGAGCTGGCTGCCAAGGAGTTCCCCGATCTGGACGTGAGCCTGCGCGGCGCGGTGTCCATCGCCCGCCGGCTGCAGGACCCGCTGGCCGAGCTGGTGAAGATCGATCCCAAGTCGATCGGGGTGGGGCAGTACCAGCACGACGTGAACCAGCGCGCGCTGGCGCGCCAGCTCGACGCGGCGGTCGAGGACTGCGTGAACGCGGTGGGCGTGGACGTGAACACTGCGTCGGCGCCGCTGCTGGCGCGGGTGTCGGGCCTCAGCGCAACTGTGGCGCAGCGCGTGGTGGACTTCCGCGACGCGCACGGCGCCTTTTCCAGCCGCGAGTCGCTGAAGCAGGTGCCGTACTTCGGCGACAAGGCCTTCGAGCAGGCGGCCGGCTTCCTGCGTATCCGCGACGGCGAGAACCCGCTCGACGCCTCCGCCGTGCACCCGGAGGCCTACCCGGTGGTACAGCGGATCCTGGAGAAGGTCGCGCGCAGCGCCAAGGAGCTGATCGGCAACCGCGAGGTGCTGCGCAAACTCGAGCCGAAGGCCTTCACCGACGATCGCTTCGGCGAGCCCACGGTGCGCGACATCCTGACCGAGCTTGAGAAGCCTGGCCGCGATCCGCGCGGCGAGTTCGTGACCGCGTCCTTCCAGGACGGCGTTGAGGACCTCAGGGACCTGCGCGAAGGCATGAAGCTGCAGGGCGTGGTCACCAACGTGGCCAACTTCGGCGCCTTCGTGGACATCGGCGTGCACCAGGACGGCCTGGTCCACATCTCCGAGCTGGCCGACCGCTTCGTGAAGGACCCGCGCGAAGTGGTCAAGGCCGGCCAGGTGGTGTCGGTGACCGTGCTCGAGGTCGACGTGACGCGCAAGCGGATCGCGCTGTCGATGAAGACCGGGGCGGGCGCGGGCCGCGGTGCGCGGGGCGCCGAGCAGGGCGCTCGCGGCGAGAGTCGCCGCGAGAGTCGCGGCAATCCAGGCGGGGCCGGGCGTTTCGGCGGCGGGCGCGATGCGCGCCGTTCGGGAGGGGCCGGGCAATCGGGCAGCGCCGGCGGGACCTTGCTGGGCGACGCGCTGGCCCGGGCACTGAAGCGCTGATCGCCCGCAGCGCGCGATCAGGACGCCCCCACGAGGCTCGCCAGCAGCAAGTCGTCCGGCGCCACCGACCCGATCGCCGGCCGGTAGCCCCCCGAGTCCGCCGGCCGCGTGTACATGCGCTGCGGTGCGGCCTTGGCGGGCATTACCGCGCGGCCGCGGTCGTGATACGGGTTGGCGTCGAAGGTGCCCGAGAACGCAGGGTCGCTCAGGTAGTTCGGCAGTCGGGCCACCACCGCCTCGTCGCCGGCCAGTTGCAGCACCATCTCGTCAGGCGCCAGGTCGAGGACCGCGGCGCCGTCGGCAAAGCCGGTCAGCTCGGACATGCCGTCGGCGGCCACCTGGTTCAGCGCCCCGAAGCACTGCAGCACCCGGCAGTTGTTGACCATGGTCTTCCAGTCGCGCGGGTAGAGCAGCTGAAGCTGGCTGGCGTCCTGCCAGAAGCTCCAGGTCTGCAGGCCGTAGCCGCGCAGCAGCGTGACCGCCTGCCGCAACTGCGGCAGTTCGCCGAGCTGGGCGGCTTCGTCGAGCACGAACAGCGTGGAAAGAGCCGGCCGCGCGCGCCGGCGGGTGAAACACGCGATCAGCGCGCCCAGCCACAGGCGCAGCAGGCGGGCGTGCGACTCCAGCATGTGCGGCGGCAGCACCAGGTAGATCGACAGCGGGGCGCCGCGGGTGACCTCGTCCAGGTCGAACGAGGTGCTCGCCACGCTGGCCTGCACCAGGTCGCCGCGCAGGAAGTCGACCATCTCCTGAGCGAAGGAGATGATGCCGCCCAGCGTCTCGGCGGCGGCGATGTTCAGCATCCGCGCGATGCGGCGCACCTCCGGGTGGGCCGATTCGAGCATCCGCCTGGCCATGTCGGACGGGTCCGCCGCGGCCGTGTTGATCATGTCGCGCGCCGCCATCAGGTTGCCCGGCTGGCCGTCGGCGCGCGCCTCGACCAGCACCTGCAGGATCGCGCCGATCGCCAGGTGCATGCCGCGGCTGGACCAGTAGCGGTTGCGCTCGTCGCCGCCGGTGTCGTTGAGCGCCTGCGCGAGCACCGCCACCTCGTCCACCGCATTGGCCTGCGCGATGTCGATCGCGTCGAGCGGGTTAAGCGTGTCGGCCGGCTGGTCGGTGATGCCCATGGGGTCGATCACCACCACCCGTTGGCCCAGCTCGCGCCGCCGGCGGGCGGTGATCGCCACGTTCTCGCCCTTGGGGTCGATGACGATCACCGGGCCTGGATAGCGCAGCAGGGCGGGCACGATGCAGCCGGTGCCCTTGCCGGCGCCGGTGGGCGCGATCGTCATCAGGTGGCCGTCGCCGCTGAGCAGGATGGGGTCGAGGTAGCCGGTGGCCGGCGAGCGAAGCGGATGGCCGTAGGTGAAGCCGATCGGCCGGCGCGGGTGGCGACTTTCGAGCGACCAGCCGACCAGCAGGCCGGGTTCGGGAACGCTGTCGGGCAGGCGCAGTTGCGAAGCGGACACGAAGGGCATGGCACTCAGTCCTCGCTCTCGGGCAGGTCTCCGATTTCGGACACATCGCGCAGGTCGCGCAGCGGCGAGGCGTTGGTGCGCACCGGCAGTGCGTCGCTGGCCACCAGCGTGTCGTCTTCCATCGTGACGCCGCCTTCGCGAATGCGCAGCCGCGCCTCGAACAGCGAGCCGCCGTAGGCGATGAGCCCGGTGGCGAGCAGGTCCTCGCCGTCGCGCGTCATCCCGATCGGCCGGACCTTGTCCGCCCAGGGTACATCCCGTTGCAGGTCCGAGCCCCGCAGCACCGGCGAGTCGAGCGACTCCACCGGCATGAACGGGCCCTCGTCGCCCCAGACGCAGGCGCAGTAGAAACGCAGGTAGTCGGGGCCCGAGCGCACGGCATCGAGCGGGGCCAACGGGCTGGGGAGATAGCCCGAGTCGCCCGTTTCGCCCTCGAAGTACTCGGCCAGGTCCGCGGGCAGGCGGCCGCCGTTCAGGTCGTTCAGCACCCGGCTCTCGCCGTCGATCACCCACATGAGCCCGGGGCCATAGAGGACGTCGAAGGTGCCGATCCGGCCCAGCGCGACCCGAGCCTCCCCCTCGATCAGCGCCCAGCCCGGATAGAAGGACAGCGGCATCGCGCGCAGCGCTTCGATCGGGTGGTGGGGCGAGAGGTGATCATGGCTGCGCGGCCGCGCGAGCAGCTTCCGCAGGCGCATCGTGAAGCCGGCGGCGTGGCCGGGCGTGAGCGCGCGCCAGGGGCCGGGCAACAGCGGGATCGGGAAGTCGGGCATTGCGCGCTCCCTGGAATCAGCGTTTCGCCACGTCCAGCAGCCTGACCATCGCCGCCAGCGCCCGGTTCACCGGCGTGGCCACGCCCAGCGCCTCGCCGCGTGCGGCCACGTAGCCGTTGAGCGAATCGATCTCGGTAGGCCGGCCCAGCGAGAGGTCCTGCTCGGTGGACGAGGTCGCCGGCGCCATCGCCTGACCCAGCTTCATCGCCGCCTGGTAGAGGCTGTCGGCGTCGGCGAGCGGCCCGCCCTCGGCTTTCGCCCCCGCCACGCATTCGTCGACCAGGTCGCGCGCGACCGCGCGGGTGTCGGCGCGCTCCACCAGCGGGCCGTAGCGCGAGCGGCCGACTGCCGACATCGCGTTGAACACGCAGTTCATCACCAGCTTGGTCCACAGCTCGCTGCGCACGTCGGGCACCAGCCTGCAGGGCACGCCCGCGCGCTCGAACAGTGCCGACACGGCCGAGGCGCGTGCGCTGGGCACTTCGGCCGCGCCGTACTCGCCGACCACCAGGTCGCCGCGGCCGGCGTGCAGCAGATGGCCCGGGCCGGGCATCGAGGCCGCGACGTAGACCACGGCGCCGATCGCGTCCACGCCTGCTTCGCGCATCCTGGAGACGTTGTCCACCCCGTTCTGCATGCTGACCACCGTGGCACCGGGTTTCAGCAGCGGCACCAGCGAGCGCGCGCCGTCGGCGGTGTCGCGGGTCTTCACGCAGAAGAGCACGACGTCGGCCTCGCGCACGGGCTCGGGCGAGCTGTCGGCGGCGACCGCTACCCGGTGCTGCCCGCCGCCGCTCTCGAAGAGCAGGCCGTCGCGGCGGATCGCCTCCACGTGCGCCGGCCGGGCGATCAGCGTGACCGGCGCGCCGGCCTCGGCCAGCTTGGCGCCGAAGTAGCACCCGACCGCGCCGGCCCCGAACACGGCGACCTTCGGCCAGGACGGGGCCGCGCCCCGATTGCGGGTGTCGTCGTTCATGTGGGTCTTCCTCGATCGTCGATAATCGATGCTAACAACGAACCGGGCCGCCGCTCGTCGCGAGCCCTCTGCAATGAAACACGAGGTGGAGACGCAATGAACGAACTGCTGATTCGCGGCGCCATGGTCTACGACGGCACCGGCGCGCCCGGCCGGCT
>MEEC01000255.1 GCA_001724315.1 Lautropia sp. SCN 70-15
GTCGAGCGCGGCCAGCGCCTCGGCGACCGCGTCGGCGAAGGACGCCGGGCGCGCCGGCGCGGCGTAGGGCGCGCCGACGTCGGCGCCGGCCGACACGTCGAGCGCCAGCGCGCTGTCGCGCACCGAGCGGGTCACGAAGTGCTCGGTGGCCAGGCCGCCCCATCCCTCGCCGGCCAGCGGGCCGGCCGGGATCAGGCCGCGGGTCGGCTTCAGGCCGAACAGGCCGCAGTTGGTGGCCGGGATCCGGATCGAGCCGGCGCCATCGGAGGCGTGGCCGATGGTGACGATGTCGGCCATCACCGCGGCTGCCGCGCCGCCCGACGAGCCGCCCGGGCTGTGCGCGAGCGACCAGGGATTGCGGGTCGGTCCGCCGTAGGCGGCGGCCTCGGTCGACGGGCTGATCCCCATCTCGGGGCTGGTCGAGCGGCCGAAGAAGACGAAGCCGGCGCGCCGGTACCGGGCCACCAGCGCGCTGTCGACCGGCCAGTCGATGCGCCCGAACAGCCGGGAGCCCATCGTCGAGGGCAGGCCGACCGCGGCGGTGGACAAGTCCTTGAGCAGGCTGGGCACGCCCAGGAAGGGACGCTCGCGCCGCAGCACCTGCAGGCCGCCGGCGTGGCGGCGAGCGACCGCCAGCTGGTCGTCGACGGCGCGGGCCTGCTCGCGCGCCAGGTCGTAGGCAGGGTTGCAGACCGCGTTGATTTCCGGGTTGACCGCCTCGCAGCGGGCGATGGCCGCGTCGAGGGCTTCGAGGGCGCCGAGCTGGCCGGCGGCGATCCGGTCGGCGAGGGCGATTGCGTCGTGGTCGGCCATTTCTCTGGGAGAAGGGAGAAGGGAGAAGGGAGAAGGGAATCTGGCGGGGAGCGGCGCGTCAGGATCGCGTGTGCGGCTCGCTTACCGTCTTGGGCAAGGACGCGGCGATCTGGTAGAGGCCTTCCAGGACCAGGTTCTCGTGGTAGGTGAACTCGATGGTCAGGCGCGGGCCCAGGGTGCGCGCCGCGCCGCCGGAGATGATGCAGCGCAGGTCGGGGTGCTTGCGCTTGTGCAGGAAGTACAGGCGCTCGACCGCGCCGGCCTGTGCGTGGGCGCAGCCCGAGGCGATCGCGTCGACCGTCTGGCGCGGGTAGTCCACGTAGTCGCCTTGCGCGTCGGGCAGGGTGGCGGTGTTCAGGTGCAGCGCGCGCACCATCAGGCCCAGGCCGGGCATGATCCCGCCGCCCACGAAGTCGCCTTCGGCGGTGAGCAGGTCCATCGTGGTGGCCGTTCCGCAGACCACGACCAGGGCAGGGCGCTCGCCGAGGATCGCCCGCGCGCCGATCATGGCCGCCCAGCGATCCACGCCCAGCGCCGCCGGATTCAGGTAGCCGTTGCGCACGCCGCACTGCTCGGCCTTGGACGACACCCAGTGCGGTTCCGGCGCGTCGGGCCAGACCTCGAGCGCGCGCAGCACCGGATTCACCACCCGGGTGCCGGCCACGTTGGCGATGACGATCTTCGCAGGCGTCGGCAGGCGGCGCCATTCGGCCATCACCATCGAGGTTTCCTCATGGAGCACCCGCCCGAAGAGCTGGGCCCGGTCGAGCGCCAGCGCCCGGCCTTCGGCCGGCGCCTCGCCGTAGGTGCCCCACTTCAGGAAGGTGTTCCCGATGTCGATCAGCAGGTAACTCATGGTGGGCGCAGTGTAACGCGGCGCTCAGGCCGGGCGGAACGCGGGGCCCAGCGGCCGCATGCGGATGCCGGGGCGCAGGCGCGTCCAGCGGAAGTCGGCCGGATCGGCCAGCGCCGGACCAGGCGAACGCACGACCAGCACCTCGCGCGCGATCGGCTGGAAGTCGGCGCGGAAGTGCACCGAGCTCTTCAGCGCCACGATCCGCTGGTGGATCGGCTCCACGCCCAGGTGGCGGAACATCTCCTGGTCACCGGCCTGGCACTTGCTGGATGCGAGCACCACCCGCACGCCCGGTGCGGCCTCGGAACGCAGCAGCGCCATCGGCCCGAGCTGCATCCGGAAGCCCTTGAACATCGGGCCGGTGCAGGTGAAGCGGCCGTCGCCGATCCGCTCCACCGCGAACCGGCCGGCCAGCGGCACGTGACCGGGCACGCCGGAGATCTCGCCGAGCGCGAAGTCCAGCGTGGCGCCCTGACCGGCCTCGTGGGCGCGCCGGGCCGAGGGCGGATCGATCAGCATGCCCAGCACCGCGTCGCGGGCGCGATGCCGGATCAGCGCGGCCAGCAGCCCGGTGGTGTCGCCGTTGCCGCCGGCGCCCGGGTTGTCCTGCGTGTCGGCCAGCACCACCGGCGCGCCCGGCTCGCCGCGGGCCATCGCGCGCTCGACCGCCTCGTCGGGGGTGAGCAGCGTGAGCGCGAAGTCCTTCTCGGCATCGGCCACCGCGCCGGCCATCTCGTCGACCGCCGCGCGGGTGGCGGCTTCGTCGAGTCCGTAGCCGACGACCGACATGCCGCACTCGGGGAAGTCGGCCATCGGGAAACCGGGCGCGAAGGACAGCGCCACGCCGCGGCGCTGCTCGATCCGCTCGAGCAGCGCGTAGAGGCCGTTGGCCGGCTCGATGAAGGTGCTCTGGGAAGGAATGCCGGTCAGGTAGTCGAGCGTGCGGTGGGCCTTCGCGAAGCGCCGTCCGGTGCCCAGCATCCGCATCAGCAGGCCGGCGGCGCGGGCGCCGGTGGCCGCCATGTCCACATGCGGGTAGGTGCGGTAGATCGACAGCGCGTCGGAGTGGGCCACCATGCCGCGGGTGACGTTGGCATGCAGGTCGAGGCTGGCCACCACCGGCACGTCGGGTCCGACGATCTCGCGCACCCGGCGCAGGATCTCGCCCTCGCCGTCGTCGTGGTGCTCGGTGACCATGGCCCCGTGCAGGTCGAGATAGACGCCGTCCACCGGCAGCGCCGCGCGCAGCCTTTCGGTCAGCGCGCCGACGATCCGCTCGAAGGCATCCACGGTGACGTGCGCCGACGGCGAGGCCGCCGCCCAGGCGAGCGGGACCAGCGCATGGCCCGCGGCGCGCAGCGACTCGATGGCGCCCTGCACCGGGATGTTGGCGCCCGCCACCGCGTCGAACAGCGTGTCGCCGACCTGCACGCCGGGCCAGCCGCCGCCGTCCTCGAAGGCCGCGTAGTCGGCCCTCGAGGGCGCGAAGGTGTTCGTTTCGTGCTGCATGCCGCCAACGGCGATCCGTGCCATGTTCTCCGACCCTTTCCTGTCGTGTCTTCGTGTCGAAATCCGGATCCGCGAGCGTAGAGGAACGCGCGTTGCGGCGCCACTTTGCTACGCTGCGAGCGGAACGGCGCCGGCAGCGAGCCGGCCGCAAGCCACCGTGGAGACCCGACCGATGAAGCACGACGAGATCGCCTGGCTGGGCGCGGACGAACTGACGAAGGCCTACCGCGACCGCGACCTGTCGCCGGTCGACGTCACCCGGGCGATCCTCGACCGGATCGACGCGCTGAATCCGCAGATCAACGCCTACTGCCTGGTCGACCACGAGGCGGCGCTGGCCGACGCCCGGGCCTCGGAGGCCCGCTGGCAGCGCGGCCAGCCGCTCGGCGCCATCGACGGCGTGCCGGCTTCGGTCAAGGACCTGATCCTCACCAAGGGCTGGCCCACGCTGCGCGGCTCGCTGACCACCGATCCGGCCGGGCCCTGGGACGTCGACGCCCCGGCCACCGCCCGACTGCGCGAGTCCGGCGCGGTGCTGCTCGGCAAGACCACCACGCCCGAGTTCGGCTGGCGCGGCAGCACCGACTCGCCGGTCTACGGCATCACCCGCAACCCGTGGCGGCTCGACACCACGCCGGGCGGCTCCTCGGGCGGCGCCACCGCGGCGGTGGCCGCCGGCCTGGGACCCTTCGCACTCGGCACCGACGGCGGCGGCTCGGTGCGGATCCCGGCCGCCTTCACCGGCACGGTGGGCCTGAAGGCGCACTTCGGGCGCATACCTGCCTACCCCCTGTCGCCGATGGGCACGGTCGCGCACATCGGCCCGCAGACCCGCACGGTCGCCGACTGCGCGCGGCTGTTCGAGGTGATCGCGCGGCCCGATTCGCGCGACTGGACGTCCTTGCCGCCCACCGATCGCGACTGGAGCGCCGATGTCGCCGCCGGCCGCCGGGCCGATGGCATCAAGGGGCTGCGCATCGCCTACAGCCCGCGGCTCGGCTACGTGAAGTGGGTCGACGCCCGGATCGAGCATGCGCTCGACGCCGCCGCGAAGAAGTTCGCCGAGCTCGGCGCGATCGTCGAGCAGGCCGATCCCGGCTTCGACGATTGCGCCGACGTGTTCCGCGTGCACTGGTTCAGCTCGGCCCGCCACCTGCTGCACCGGCTCCCGGAAGACAAGCTGCAGCGCCTGGACCCGGGGCTGCGCGAGGTGATCGATTACGCCGAGCGCTACACGATCGCCGACTTCATGGACGCGCAACTGAAGCGCGGCCAGATGGCCGTCGCGATGGCGAAGCTGCACCAGCGCTACGACCTGCTGCTGACCCCGGCCACCGCGGTCCTGCCGTTCGCGGTGGGCCGCGTGATGCCCGAGTCGCCCACCGGGCTCGACATCGGCATGGCGCAGGACTGGACCTGGTGGACGCCGTTCTCGTATCCGTTCAACCTGACCCAGCAGCCCGCGATCGTGCTGGGCTGCGGCTTCAGCGACGACGGCCTGCCGATCTCGCTGCAGCTGGTGGCGCCCAACCATCGCGAGGACCTCTGCCTGCGCGCGGCCGCGGCGTACGAGGCGGCCACCGAGTGGCACCGGGTGCGGCCGCCGATCGGCTGAGGCAGGAGGGCGCAATGCAGGAGAGCGCAATGCAGATGAAGGAAAGGGCATGACCGGCCCCGCGGACACGCATTCGAAAGTCGTCGGCTACGCGCTGTGGATCTTCGGATTCACCGGCGCGCACCGCTTCTACTACGGCAAGCCGGTCACCGGCACGATCTGGTTCTTCACCCTGGGCCTGCTCGGGATCGGCTGGCTGATCGACCTGTTCCTGATCCCGTCGATGGACCGGCAGGCCGACTACCGCTTCCACGACGGGCCGATCAACTATTCGGTGGCCTGGATCCTGCTCACCTTCCTGGGCCTCTTCGGCGTGCACCGGATGTACATGGGCAAGTGGCTCACCGGCATCCTGTACCTGCTCACGCTGGGGCTGTTCGGGCTGGGGTGGCTGTACGACTACTGGACGCTGAACGACCAGATCACGGTGCGCAATCGCGCGCGGGGTTGACGCGCGGGCCGGGTCTGCCCTTCGCGGCATGCGCCCGGGCCGGCGAGGGGGTGCAGCTTCCCCGGACACGGTGCTGCGGCCCCGCCCTTGGCGGGGCTTCCCTCGCCTACCTCGTCGCCGGCGGCTCGGGCGCAACTCGCGGCCCTTCAGGGCCGCTCGGACAGCGCCCTCGCTGATCGCCGGCTCCTACGGTAGCGCTCGGCTTGCACAGTGTCCGGGGAAGCTGCACCCCCTCGCCGGCCCTGGAGGTCGTGACGTGCGGCGGCAGGGCGGGCACGTCGGCCGGCCGCGGCGACCGGTCCCGCCGACCGGTCGCGCCGTCGCGGGCTAGAAGCCCAGGCGTTCGCCGGCGCCCAGCAGCGTTGCGATGCCCAGCACCGCGAAGATCGCGGCGGCGATGCCGTGCACGAGCTTCACGTGCAGCTTGTGGGCGATCCGGTCGCCGAGCAGCACGGCGGGCACGTTGGCGATCATCATGCCCAGCGTGGTGCCGGCGACCACGGCCACGAAGGCCTTGTACTGGGCGGCCAGGGCCACGGTGGCGATCTGGGTCTTGTCGCCCATCTCGGCGAGGAAGAAGGCGATCAGCGTGGTGCCGAACACGCCCATGTGCGCGAGCTTCGCGTCCTTCTCGTCGAACTTGTCCGGCACCAGGATCCAGGCGGCCATCGCGAGGAAGGACAGGCCGAGCACCCAGCGCAGCGTCTCGGGGCTCATCAGCGAAGTGACCCAGGCGCCGATCGCGCCGGCGAACGCGTGGTTGAAGATCGTCGCGACCAGGATGCCCAGCACGATCGGCCAGGGCTTGCGGAACTTGGCGGCGAGGATGAAGGACAGCAGCTGCGTCTTGTCGCCGACTTCGGCCAGCGCGACGATGCCAGTGGAAACGAGAAAGGCTTCCAATCGAGAGCTCCCTGGCCGGAACGGACACCGATGACCATGCGCGCCCCGGCCAGTCCGGCGGCCTCATGGTCAAAGGTCTTGCCAGGTCGAGAGACTGCGCGCGCCATGGCCGGTGGGCCAAGTGTGTTGACGCGGGCCCCTTCGAATACTGCGAAGGGCGGCTACTCCCCAATGACGGGGCGCATTCTACCCGAGTTGCCTTTGGGCGTGCGCCCGGGCCGGTCGGGGTAAGCGCCCTGGCCGGTCGGGGACGAGCCCGCGCTCGGGCGCCGGTGCTGCGCCCCGCTTCGCGGGGTTCGCTCGCCTTCGTCGTCCGCGGCGGCTCGGGCGCAACTCGCGAGCCCTGTGGGCTCGCTCGGACAGCGCCCTCGCTGATCGCCGCTCCCTTCCGAAGCGCTCG
>MEEC01000256.1 GCA_001724315.1 Lautropia sp. SCN 70-15
GGCGAAGGGGCCGCGCAGCACCTCGATGCGGGCGGCGGCGTCGAGATCGAAGAGCCCGGTCTGGCCCTGGCCGTCGGGCATGGTGAGCGGGATGCCGTCCTGCATCAGCCGCACGCCGCGAACGCCGAAGGCTGCGCGCGCGCCGAAGCCGCGCGAGGAGACCTGCAGGTCCTGCGCGTAGTTCTGGCGGTTGCGCACGACGATGCCCGGGGAACGGCCGAGCGCCTCGGACAGGTTCACGCCGGGCGCCTGCGCGGCGGCCGGGTCGATGCCGATGACGTCGACCGAAGCCGGCGTGTCGAAGCTCGGCTGCTCGATTCGGGTGGCGGTCACGGTGACCGCTTCGAGCCCGGCGACCACGGCGGCGGCCAGCGTCAGCATCGGCCGACCGCTTCGGCCACGAAGCCGTCCGCGTCCACCGGCCGGCCGAAGCGCCAACCCTGGAAGACCTCGCAGCCGAGCGAGCGCAACAGCGCGACCTGCTCGTCGGTCTCCACACCTTCGGCGACGACCTCCAGGCCGAGGGTCTGGCCGAGACTCACGATGGCGCGCAACAGCGCCTGGTCGCGCGGGTCGTGCGCCGCGTCGGCCACGAAGCTGCCGTCGATCTTCAGCTCGTCCACCGGCAGGCGCTTCAGGTAGCTGAGCGAGGAGAAGCCGGTGCCGAAGTCGTCGATCGCCACGCGCATGCCGGCGGCGCGCAGCCTGGCCAGCACGGCGCTGATCGCGTCGAAGTCGTCGATCAGCTGGCTCTCGGTGACTTCGAGGATCAGCGACCGCGGCGGCAGCCGGTACTCGGCGAGCAAGGCGACGATCCGGTCCGGCAGGTCGGGCTGCCGAAGCTCGCGCGCGGCGAGGTTCACCGCAATCGGGATCGCGCAGCCGGCGTGCGCGAGCCGGGCGGCGAGTTCGAGCGCCTGGCGGCGCATGCGCTCGCCGAGCTCGGCTTCGAGACCCAGCGCTTCAGCCATCGGCACGAAGACCGCCGGCGACACGTTGCCGCCGTCGGCGCGCCGCCAGCGAGCGAGCGCCTCGGCGCCCATGATGCGCCCGTCGGCGCTGCACTTGCATTGGAAGTGCGCGTGGATCTCGCCGGCGGCGAGGCCGAGCCGCAGGTCGGCCGCCAGCCGCAGCCGCGCCTCGGCCTCGGCCTGCATGCCGCGCGCGAAGAGCGCGAAGCTGCCTGGCCCGCCCTGCTTGGCGCGCGACAGGGCCTGCTCGGCGTGGTTCAGCGCATCGGCCGGCCCGCGGTCGTCGGCATCGAACAGATGCGCGCCGATCGACACGGTGAGCGCGCCGCTTGCCGCGGGCACCTCGTCGAGTTGCCGGATCCGGGCGCGCACGCGCTCGGCAAAGGCGCCGACCGCCTGCAGCAGGCTCTCGCCGGATCCCCCGCCCGGCGGCATGAAGGCCACGGCGAAGATGTCCGAGCTGATGCGAGCGAGCTGCTGGCCTTCGGTGGCGGCGAGTTGCACGAGCACGCGGGCCATCGCGCGCAGGACCTGGTCGCCGGTCTCCACGCCCAGGCCCTCGTTGACCACGTGGAAGTCGTCGACGTCGATCAGCATCAGCGCGCCTGGGGACGCAACCGAGGACGCAATCGAGGACCCAACCGAGGGCGTGCCCGGGAACGCCGGCGCCAAGCGCTCCAGCAGCGAGCGGCGATTGGGCAGCCCGGTCAGCAGGTCGAGGTGCTCGAGCTCGTCGATGCGCGCCTCGATCTCGCGTCGCTCGGTCAGGTCCGTGATGTGCGCGACGAAATAGGCGATGGCGCCGCGATCGTCGCGCACCGCGCTGATCGACTGCCACTGGGGATAGGGCTTGCCGGCCCGGTCCAGGTTCCAGAGCTCGCCCTCCCAGTGGCCGGTTTCGAGCAGCCTGTCCCACATGCGGCGATAGAACTCGGCGTTCTGCCGGCCCGACTTCAGGATGCGCGGGTTCCGCCCGATCAGCTCCTCGGCGCGATAGCCGGTCAGCTCGCAGAAGGCGCGATTGACGCGCAGGATGACACCTTGCGGATCCGTGACCAGGATGGCCCCTCGGGTCTCGAAGGCCACGGCGGCCAGGCGCTGCTCGGTGGCGGCGCGGCGCGCAAGGCTCACGTCCTCGACCAGCAGCATGCTGCCGCGGATGTCGCCTTCGGTGCCGGCCGGCCCGGCTGCCGGGGCTTCGAGGGCGGCGCGTCGAAGCTCGAAGGTGCGCGACTCGCGCCCCGGGGCGGCCGGCATCGGGACTTCCACACGGATGCCGCCGGCCGGCAAGACGGCGCGATCGCCCAGCAGTTCGGGCACCGTGCGGCCTCGCAAGGCGCTCTCCGGCCGGCCGAGGAGTGCGGCCAGGGCCGGATTGGCGATCTCGACGCGGTCCTGGGGGTCGAGGAGCGCAATGCCGATCGGACTCTCCCGGAAGCTCACCCGGAACTGCCGGTCCAGGGCGCGCAGCCTGCGATTGCGCCAGTCCAGCGCCTCGACCAGCCCGTAGATCAGGATGGCCGTCAGCAGGACGTAGACCCAACCCTTCAGGTTCTGCAGGAAGGTCAGGGTGTCGGGGTCGGTGCCCAGCTTGCGGACCGCGTCGTCGCTGAACGCGATCCACAGGCAGCCGAGCACGATGTAGACGAGGGCCGCGAGGACGCTGGGACGGATTCGCCGCTCGAGTTTCACGGCAGCAACGGGCAGGGGCGCCCGCTCGGATAGGGGTGGGAATCCTGATTCTAGCGTCAGGGAGCGTGATTCATGCACGTTGGACGGCGACACCCGACGGGTGGCGGCACCCCGGAAACACGAAAGCCCCGCCATTGCTGACGGGGCCTTCTGCCGAATCTCTGGCGCGCCCGGCGCGATTCGAACGCACGACCCCTGCCTTCGGAGGGCAGTACTCTATCCAGCTGAGCTACGGGCGCGAAGCCTCGATTGTACCCGAGGCCGGCGCCTGGCCGCGCGGCCGGCGCAATGCTTCGCTAAGATGCTGGCGGAAACAGGAGCCCTCCAAGGTGAAAGACAAGCATTCGATCCGCGCATGGGCCCTGGCCCCTGCCGTGCTGGCACTCGGCGCCTGCGTGTCCGGCGGACCGTCCGGGTCCGACCACGTGCCGGTTGCCGGCGGCAAGTCCGGCGAAGCCGTCTACCAGCAGGTCTGCAGGGCCTGCCACGAGAGTGGCGTGGCCAAGGCGCCCAAATTCGGCGACCGCGAGGCATGGGAGGACCTGATCGAGGAAGGCCAGGACGTGTTGACCGCCCACGCCTGGGTCGGCGTGCGCGGCATGCCGCCGCGGGGCGGCGAGCCGAGCCTGACGCTGGCCGAATTCTCTCGCGCCACCGCCTTCATGGCCCGGGCCGCGGGCGGCGACTGGCGGGACCCGGACGCGCGAATGCTGGAACGGATCCGCCAGGAGGAGAAGAAGCGCCTCGAAGAGATGGAAAAGAAGAAGTAGCGAGCGGCTATAATTCCCGGCTTTGAATCCAACCGGCTGGCGTCAGCATGAGCGACGAACACGAAGCATTCATCAAGACCCCCCAACAGCTGATCACCGTCGTGGTGCTGGCCTTCGTGGTGCCGATCCTCGTGATCGTCCTGCTGGTCAAGTATGTGGGCAGCAGCACGCGCACCGGGGCAGGCGCCGATTCCATGACCGCCGAGGCGATCGAGGCGCGCATCCGTCCGGTGGCCGGCTTCGAGCTGGCGGGCGCCAGCGGCCCGCGCCCGGCACGTTCCGGCGAAGAGGTCTACAAGGCACAGTGCGCCACCTGCCACGCGGCGGGTGTGGCCGGCGCGCCCAAGTTCGGCGACACCGCCGCCTGGGCCGACCGGATCAAGACCGGCCTGCAGGCGCTGGTCAACTCCTCGCTGAAAGGCAAGGGCGCGATGGCCCCGCAAGGCGGCGGCGCCTACAGCGATCTCGAGATCACCAAGGCCGTCGTGCACATGGCCAATGCGGCCGGTGGCAAGTTCGAAGAGCCGAAGGGCGAGGAAGCGCCCAAGGCGGCCGAGGCCGCGCCGGCTGCTGCCGCTGCACCCGCTGCCGCTGCCCCGGCGCCCGCTGCGGCTCCCGCGGCCGCTGCGACCCCGGCCGCGCCCGCCCCGGCGGCGGCTGCACCCGCCGCGTCGGTCGACGGCAAGAAGATCTACGACAGCACCTGCATGGTCTGCCATGCCACCGGCGTGGCCGGCGCGCCCAAGTATGGCGACAAGGCCGCCTGGACCGACCGTGTGGCGGCCGGCATGGACACGCTGGTGAAGCATTCGATCGACGGCCTGCGCGCGATGCCTCCGCGCGGCGGCAACGCCAAGCTGACCGACGCCGAAGTGCGGGCCGCGGTCGAGTACATGGTCGCATCGGTGAAGTGATCGTCGCGCAGCGGGCCCCCGGGCCCGCGCCGACCGGAAAGCCCCGGCGCCAAGGCGCCGGGGCTTTTTTCGTCAGGCCGGGGCTTTCCTACTGGATCACGATCGCCGGCGGCTGGATCACAAGCGACGGCGGGCTCAGGTACACGCCGGCCGCCGGGGCGGGCGCCGCGTAGTACGCCGGCGGCGGGTAGTGCGCGGCGTAGCCCCCCTTGCACTTGCGCTCTTCCTTGTAGTGGCCCTTGCGGTTCCACTTGCGCTCGACCTTGCAGGGACCGTCCCAGAAGGTTTCCTTGTCCTTGCCGTGGCGATGGCGGTGGCGATCGTCGTCGTCGGCGAAGGCCGGCATCGACACGGCCAGCACGGCGGTGGCTGCAAACAGCGCGAGCAGCAGGCGGCTCATGGGGCTCTCCTCGAGACTCTGTACGAGTGCGAGCCTACCGGCTCGACGCCGGCTCAGGTGTAAGCGATTGCTACCGGTGGTAACAGGCGACGAGCGCGCTTGTATGTTCAGCCCAGACCATCGCGGTAGAGTCTGAATGCCGTTGAGGCGGCCAGACCGGCCCGTGCAGTTTGGTAGGCGCTGGGGTGACCGAGCCCGTGACTGAGTACAGAACGCACGGCCGCCGTGCTGGTCTTCCTGAAGCCCGAACGTACATGGACGCCCCCGGTTTGCCAAGCTCTCAGTTCGTGACGGCTCGAAGGAAAAGATTGCACCCGTACATTCGGACTTTTGCTGCGAGACGAGCTCGCTGTCCCTGATGGGTTCTGCTGGTTGGCGCCTCGATCGGTTACACGCACTCTGGGTGCCTCGTCCGGGACGGGCTATGCCAACCACGGTCTGACCTGTCTTGCCATCACTGCGTGATCGCCTGAGCAATCGGTGGTGTGTTCCTCCTTTGCTGTATCGGACCCGCTGTCGCAGCCTCCGAGTCAGTCAAACGGCCGCCGCGGCCGAGTGACCGGCGTGGAACTCGCGACCGTGGACCAATAGCGCCCAGACGATCCGGGCGGTCTTGTTGGCGAGCGCGACGGCGGCTACGTTCTTGTTCCGGCGAGTTGTGACATTGAAGACCCAGTTCTTTGGATCGGCCTTTTGCGTAGCTCGGTAGATCACCGATCTGGCGCCGTGAATCAGCATCGTTCGCAGATAGGCGTCACCGCGCTTGCTCATGCCCAGCAAGTTCTGTTTGCCGCCGCTGGAATGCTGCCTCGGGACGACGCCGAGCCATGCGGCGAGCTGGCGGCCATTGTCGAAGTTCGTCGCGTCGCCCACCGTGGCAACCAGCGCGCTCGCCGTGATCGGACCGATCCCCGGTACCTTTTCCAGACGTCGGCTGGCCTCGTTGGAACGATGCCAATCCTTGATCTGCGCTTCGATCTCATCGACCTGTCGGTGCAGCAGTCGAAGATGCTCGAGGAGCCGGTCGATCAGTATCCGAAACGATCCGGGCAACTCGATGCTGGCATCCTCAATGAGTTCAGGAACACGCTCGGTGACGTGGGCGATGCCCTGCGGCACGATCACTCCGTACTCACCGAGCAGCCCTCGGATCTGGTTGGCCTGTGCCGTTCGTGCCTTGACGAATCCCTGCCGCACTCGATGCAGAGCGAGCACCGCCTGCTGTTCGACGTTCTTGATCGGGACGAACCGCATCGACGGCCGACTTACCGCCTCGCAGATCGCCTCGGCGTCCGCCGCGTCGTTCTTGTTGCTCTTGACGTAGGGTTTGACGAACTGCGGCGCCATGAGCCGGACTGTGTGACCGAGCGACGCAAGCTTACGGGCCCAATGGTGGGCGCTCGCGCAGGCCTCCATGCCGACCAGGCAAGGCGGTAGGTTTGCAAAGAACGGCGCGACCTGATCTCGCCGCAACTGCTTGCGCAGCACCGCTTTGCCGTGCCCGTTCACCCCGTGGATCTGGAAGACGTTCTTCGCAAGATCGATACCGACTGTCGTAATCTGCATGGTGGACGCCCCTTCCGGTTCGAGTGGTCGATGACACTTCCACTCTGGCACATTGATGCCGCTATCGGGTGGGGGCGTCCATCCCATTGGTTACGCGCGCCGCTTTCGAGCGCGCATGCACAAGCAAGGGATCTGAAGACCATGTCTGCTTCCTCAGTGGTAGTGGGCATCGATGTAGCCAAGGCGC
>MEEC01000257.1 GCA_001724315.1 Lautropia sp. SCN 70-15
AGAGGCGCTCGCCGCGCAACCCGAACACCTCAACGCCCAGGTCGGCATGGCCCGGCTGGTGGCCGCCACCGACCGCCCCGCGGCGCGCGCCCGCATCGACGCCCTGCTGCAGAAGCAGCCCGAGTCGGCCGAGGCGCTGTCGCTGCGCGCCGACCTCGACATCGCCGACGGCCGCGTCGAGCCTGCGCGCGAGACCCTGCGCGGGCTGGCCGAGCGCACGCCGCGCGACCCCGCGGTGCACGCCAAGCTGGTGTCGCTCGCCCTCGACGCCAACGACCTCGAGGGCGCCCGCAAGCACCACGAAGGCCTGGCCAAGGCCGCGCCCAACGGCCCGGTCACCCACTACCTGAAGGCGATGATCGAGCTGCGCTCGGGCCAGCCCGCCGCGGCGCGCGACGCGGTCACCGAGGCGCTGCGCCTGGCGCCCGAGTACCTGCCTGCGGTGGCGCTGGCCGCCGGCCTGCACCTGCAGCTGGGCGAGCTCGAGCAGGCCGAGCGCCATGCGCGGATGCTGGTCGAACGCGCGCCCAACACCACCCAGGGCCATCGGCTGCTGGCCGCCACCTACCTGCGGATGAACGCGCCCGATCGCGCGCTCGAGGTCGCCCGCCGCCCGCTCGATCGCGGCGCCAAGGACCCGATGCTGATGTCGATCGCCGGCGAGGCCGCGCTCAAGACCAACGACCCGGCGGCCGCCGCGAAGTACTTCGAGGAAGCCCGCAAGCTCGACCCGAAAGACGCGCGCAAGCTCACCGGACTGGCCATGGCGCACATGGCCTCGGGCAACCGCGAGCGCGGCATCGACGAGCTCGAGGCCGCGGTCGAGCTGGATTCCTCGAGCCTGCAGGCCGACATCGCGCTGGTCATGGCGCACCTGCGCGAGCGCAAGTTCGATCAGGCCCTGAAGGCCGTGGCCGGCATGGAGAAGAAGGCGCCCAAGAGCCCGGTGCCCGCCAGCATGCGGGGCGGCGTGCTCGCCGCCAAGGGCGACGCGGCCGGCGCGCGCAAGGCCTTCCAGCAAGCGCTCGAGCGCGACCCGAAGTACTTCCCCGCCACCGCCAACCTGGCCAACCTGGACCTGCGCGACGGCAAGCTCGACGACGCGCGCAAGCGCTACGAGGCGCTGCTGGCGGCCGACCCGAAGAACGCCCAGGCGCACATCGCGCTGGCCCAGCTCGCGGTGCGCCGCGGCGCGCCGCGCGCCGAGGTGCTCGCGCTGCTGCAGAAGGGCCGTGACGCCAACCCCGGCGTTGCGCTGCCGGTGATCGCCACCGCGCGATACATGCTGGACACCAACACGCCGAACGAAGCGGTGCCCATGCTGCAGCAGGCGGTCAACGCCGATCCCGAGAACCCGCAGCTGCTCGACACGCTGGCCACCGCGCTGATGCGAAGCGGCCAGCGCGCGCAGGCGATCTCCACCTGGGAGCGCCTGCTGCGCGCCCAGCCCAATGCCTGGGCCGCGCACCTGCGCATCGGCGAGGCGCAGCGCGCCGACAAGAACAACGACGCCGCGCTGGCCAGCTTCCGCAAGGCCGAGCAGGCCGCGCCCGACGCGCTCGAGCCCAAGCTCGCGGCAGCCGCCCTGCTCTTCGACATGGGCCGGAAAGACGAGGCCCGCAAGATTGCCGCCGAGCTGAAGAAGAACGAGCGCCAGCAGGTCGCCGGCCTGCTGCTCGAAGGCGACCTGGCCGCGGCCGATCGCAACTGGGGCCCGGCCATCGAGTCCTACCGAAAGGCCTTCGCGCAGCAGAAGGCGCTGCCGGTGGGCACCAAGCTGATCCGCGCGCTGCACGCGGCCAAGCGCGGCAACGAGGCCGACACCGTGCTGCGCGACTGGGTGCGTGCCGAGCCCGACAACCTGCCGCTGCGGCTGCTGGCCGGCGAGACCGAGGTCACGCTCAAGCGCTGGAAGCCGGCCTACGACCACTACGCGGTCGTCATCGCCAAGGAGCCGCGCAACGCGCTGGCGCTGAACAACGCCGCCTGGGCGCTGCACGAGCTGAAGGACCCGCGCGCCGAAGAGCTCGCCCGCCGCGCCTACGAGGCCGCGCCCAAGAGCGCCGCGGTGCTCGACACCTACGGCGTCATCCTGTCGGCCAAGGGCGACCCGAAGGCGGTGCAGGTCATGCGCGACGCGGTCGCCGCCGCGCCCACCGCCCCGCAGATCCGCCTGCACTACGCCGAGGCGCTGGCCAAGGCCGGCGACAAGGCCTCGGCCAAGGTCGAGGTGCAGACGGTGCTGAAGGCGGTGAGCGAAGGGCCGGTGGCCGAGCAGGCGAAGGCGCTGGCGGCGAAGCTGTGAGGAAGGCGGCCATGTCCCCGATCGACGAGGCTGGCGGCACGCCGAATCCTGAACGCTTCCTCGAGAAGAAGGAGCCGGGCTACGACGAGTGGCTGTTCGAGAAGGTCACGCGAACGCTCCAGCGCGTGGCCGACAAGTCGACACCGCTCTACGACCACGCTGACGCGATGGCGTCACTGAAGGCGCGCGTGGCCGCAAAACACGCTCGCAATCGTGCGTGAGCATGTGGAGTGCCTGGAGTCATCTGACCTCGTACCAGATGCCGCGCCCTCTGCCGTGCTGAATCAGGTGGCCGCGCTCGAGCAAATTCCTGAAGTGCTGCTTCAGCGTACTACGGCTGACACCAGTCAGCTTGATGGCGTCGCCCATGGTGACGCGCCCATGTTCGCGCGCGAACTCCACGATCTGAAGCGACAACTCGGGCAAGGCGGCCAGCACGAGCCTCTCCCTCTCGACTTTCTTCTCGAGGCGGCGAACCTGCTCTGCCAGCGACCGAAGGAAGAACGCAAGCCAGGGCTGCCAGTCGGGTGAGTCCGTCCGTATGGTGCCCTGTGTCTGACGCAGCGCCAGGTAGTAGGCTTCCTTGTTGAGCTCGATCACGCTCTCCAGCGAGCTGTACGGCACGTAGGCATAGCCGGCCTGTATCAGCAGCAGAGTCGTGAGCACGCGGCTCAAACGCCCATTGCCATCCTGGAACGGATGGATCTCCAGAAACACGACGACGAAGACGGCGATGATCAGCAAAGGGTGCAACTGCCCCTTCTCGCGTTCGTCGTTCACCCAAGACACCAACTCGGCCATCAATCGGGGCGTATCGAAAGGCGTAGCCGTTTCGAAGACGACACCGATCTGGACCCTATTCTCGTCGAATGCTGCGACGCTGTTCGTGTGCGTCTTGTACTGCCCGCGATGGCGTGAATCCTTCTCGCTGTGACGCAGAAGGATCTGGTGCAGTTGCCTGATGTGGTTCTCGTTGAACGGAATGTCCTGCCACGAGCCGAAGACCAGGTCCATCAGTTCGGCATAGCCGGCGACCTCCTGCTCGTCTCGCGTCTCGAAAGACCGGATGGCCAGGTTGGAGAGCAAGCGCTCTACCTCTCGGTCGCTGAGCCTGCTTCCCTCGATACGGGTCGACGAGCCGATGCTCTCGATGGTCGCAACCCGCCGCAAAGCCAGGAGTCGGTCGGGCGCCAGCGCGCCCAAGGCCCGCCATGCGCCCTTGAACTCGTCAATGCGGGCAATCAGGCTTAGGATCTGCGGCGTGATCTGGAGGGTATGGACGCGGAGCATATGACCAATATTACGTCCAATTCCGTCCATTTCTCGGACGGCAGCCGATGCGGCCCGCGACTATTTCCTGACTAGCCCCACGTACCAGTCGATCGCCTCCGCCAGCCCCTCGCCCACCCGGTGCGTGGGCACATACCCGAGCAGCTCGCGCGCCCGGCTCACGTCGGCCAGCGAGTGGCGCACGTCGCCTTCGCGGAACTCGCGGAACTTCGGTTCCACGCCGGCCAACGCCGGCTCGCGCTCGGCGAGCAGCGAACGGATCAGGCCGAACAGCTCGACCAGCGTCGTGCGCTCGCCCACCGCCACGTTGAAGACCTGGTGCGCCGCGGGCAGCTCGGGCGCCAGCGCGGCGCGCAGGTTGGCCTGCACCGCGTTGGCCACGTAGCAGAAGTCGCGGCTGGTCTGGCCGTCGCCGTTGATCCACACCGGCTCGCCCGCGAGCAGCGACGCGATCCAGCGCGGCACCACCGCGGCGTAGGCGCCGGCGGGGTCCTGGCGCGGGCCGAACACGTTGAAGTAGCGCAGCCCCACGCATTCGATCCGGTAGACCCGCGCCCAGGTCTCGGCGAACAGCTCGTCGGCGGCCTTGGTGGCCGCGTAGGGCGACAGCACCTTGCCGACCCGGTCCTCGACCTTGGGCAGCTCCGGATGGTCGCCGTACACCGAGCTCGACGACGCGTAGACGAAGCGCCGCACGCCGGCCGCGCGCGCCGCCTCGAGGATCTGCAGGAAGCCTTCCACGTTGGCCGCGAACGAGGGCATGGGCTGCGCGATCGAGCGCGGCACCGAGCCCAGCGCCGCCTGGTGCAGCACGTGGTCGACCGGGCCACTGCCGGCGTGGCCGGCCTGCGCCGCGCGGCCCGCGCCTGCGGCGCCGATCCCCATCGCCTCGCGGCACACCGCCGCGTCGCGGATGTCCCCGTCGATGAACCGGAAGCGCGACCAGGCTTCCTCGCCAACCAGCCCGCGCAGCTCGTCCAGATTGCGCCGGTGCCCGGTGGCGAAGTTGTCCAGCCCCGTCACGTATTGGCCGCCGCGCAGCAGCGTCTCGACCAGGTTCGAGCCGATGAAGCCGGCCGCGCCGGTCACCAGCCAGCGCTGCGCCGGCCGCCCGGCCAGCAGCGCGAGGTTCGGGTCGATGCGCGTTGCGGCGCTCGCGCCGGCGTCACTCACAGCCGCCAGAGCCGCAGCCCCGCTGCCGCCACCTCGGCCGGATCGAAAGCCGATTTAACGTCGGCCAGCACCGCCCCCGGCGCGAGCTTGCCGGCCAAGGCCTTCAGCCCGCGCTCGCGCAGCCTGGCGTGGCCCACCGCAGCCACCGCCGCGCCCGCCTTCGGCAGGTCTTCCCAGGCGGTGAGCTTCAGGCCGTACTCGTGCATCGCCTCGTCGGGGTCGGCCACCGGGTCGTGCACGATGACTTCCGCGCCGTAGCTCTGCAGCTCGCGGATCACGTCGATCACCTTGGAGTTGCGCAGGTCGGGCACGTCTTCCTTGAAGGTCAGGCCGAACACGATCACCGGCTCGCCCTTCACGTGAAAGCCCGCCGCGATCATCTCCTTGACCGTGCGCTGCGCCACGAAGGCGCCCATGCCGTCGTTGATCCGCCGCCCGGCCAGGATCACCTGCGGGTGGTAGCCCACCATCTCGGCCTTGTGGGTCAGGTAGTAGGGGTCCACGCCGATGCAGTGCCCGCCCACCAGCCCGGGGCGGAAGGGCAGGAAGTTCCACTTGGTGCCGGCCGCCTTCAGCACCTCGAGCGTATCGATGCCCACCCGGTCGAAGATCAGCGCCAGCTCGTTGACCAGCGCGATGTTCAGGTCGCGCTGCGTGTTCTCGATCACCTTGGCGGCCTCGGCCACCTTGATGCTGCTGGCGCGGTGCACGCCGGCGGTGACCACTGCCTCGTAGAGCTTCGCCACCGACTCGAGCGTGTCGGCGTCGTCGCCCGACACCACCTTCACGATGCGGGTGAGCGTGTGCTCCTTGTCGCCCGGGTTGATCCGCTCGGGCGAATAGCCCACGTGGAAGTCGGCCTTCCACTTCATGCCCGATTCGCGCTCGAGCACCGGAATGCAGACCTCCTCGGTGGCCCCCGGGTACACGGTGGACTCGTAGACCACGGTGGCGCCGCGCTTCATGTAGCGCCCGCAGGTGGTGCTCGCGCCCACCAGCGGCGAGAAGTCGGGCTGGTGCGCGTCGTCCACCGGCGTGGGCACCGCCACGATCAGGAAGTCGGCCTCGCCGATCCGCTTCGGGTCGTCGGTCACCTGCAGCTTCGTCGCGGCCTGGAACTGCTCGCGGCTCACCTCGCCGGTGGGGTCCTCGTGCTTGCGAAAATTGGCGATCTTCGCGCTCGACAGATCGAAGCCGATCGTGTCGAACACCTTGCCGAACTCCACGGCAAGGGGTAGACCGACATATCCGAGTCCGATCACTGCGACGGTTGTCATTACAGGGTTTCCGGGGAAAAATTGGCAGGTTTTCGACCGGGCCGATCTTACAATGGCGCCATGGGTTCCACCGTGACGAAAACCGCAACCCGACCGACGGCCGTCAGGCCATTCGTCGGGAGGCCTTCCAGGGCCGCCGGCAGCCTGCTGCTGGCCTCGGCGCTGCTCGCCGCAGCCGCGCCGGCGGGCCTGCGCGCGTCGCCCGGCCCCACCGGCGGGCAAGATGCCGCCAAGGCCGCCGAGCGCGCCGCCACGGCCCTTGCCCTGGTCCAGGAAGCCGTCCGCCACGAGAACGCCGAAGGCACCCCGCGCGACTACGCGCGCGCCCACGAGCTCTATTGCCAGGCCGCCCGCCTGAATAACGCCGACGCCCTGCACCGGCTGGGCTGGATGTACGCCAACGGCCGGGGCGTGGCGCGC
>MEEC01000258.1 GCA_001724315.1 Lautropia sp. SCN 70-15
CGCAGGGCCTCGAGGGCGGAGTCGGCGATGGCGAGCGGCTTGCGTTGGATAGTCGCCACCCGCGCGCCGTGCACCGCATGCGCGGCCGCCCGCAGCATCGCTGCCCGCCGGCCCGAGATCGGCCAGCCGACCTGGGCCAGCGGCGTCACCAGCGCGTCGACCCAGCGCACGACCCAGTCGTCCCAGGCCTCGCGCGACTTCGCGGCCTCGACGCGCGCGCGTTCGATCAGCGCGGGCAGGGCGGCGGCCTGCCCCGGATGCCAGTCGTCGCCTTCGGCGATCAGCCGCCGTCGCGCCGCCGGATCGATGTCGGTGAGCGGCGGCAGCGCCACTACGAAGGCGAAGCGGTCGGCCAGCGCCGGATCCAGCGGCTGCGAGCCGAGGTAGTCGTCGAGGAAGGGGTCGGCGGGGCTGCCTGCGTCGCCGCCGCTCCCGTCGCCGGACGTGCTGCCGAAGCCCACGCCTTCGGACCCCACCGGCGGGTTCATCGCCGCCCAGCGGTAGCGCAGCGCCTCGAGCGCGATGCCCATCGCGCGCCGCTCGTGCACGATCGCGAACAGCTTGTTCTGCACCTCGGGCCGGCAGCGCGAGATCTCGTCGAGGAACACCGACTGCGCGCCCCACAGCGTGGCCGGCGTGCGCAGGTAGCGCAGCCCGTTGCCCCCGGGGTCGGGCACCGGGAAGCCGAGCAGGTCGTCGAACGAGACCAGGCTGGCGTTGTAGTGCCGGTGCTCGAGGCCCAGCGCTTGCGCCGTGCGGTTCAGCAGCGCCGACTTGGCGCTGCCGTGCGGGCCGATCAGCAGCAGCGGCGACTCGGCCGCGAGCGCGGCCAGGATCGCCGCGTCGAGATGGTCCAGGCCGTGCAGGCCCAGCAGCTGCAGCACGCGGGCGGGCCGCATTCGCGCTGCGGCAGGGCGCGCGAGCGGGCCCCCCTGCTGTGCCGGCGCGGCCGGCAGCGATCGCTTCGTCATCGAAGACTCTCCTCTTTAGCGGGTTCGGCGCGATGCCGGGGCCGCAAGCTGGAATCAAATCCCCCCGGCCCGTGACGTGGGCCAGACGCGGAAATCGGTGGCGGGCGCTGCAGTCCTGAAGGGCCCCCCGGTTCGGAGGGCCCGCCGGCTCGGCAGGTCCGCTGGGTCAGATGTCGAGGTCGACGGCCTCCAGTGCGGCCCCGCGTTCGTTGGCGAGCAGGTGCAGCTCGCGAACGGTGTCGGCCAGCAGCGCGACCAGCATCGGCGGCGCGTCGCCGCCCCGCGCGCGGAAGGCCTTGACCAGCTCGCGGTAGTACCAGAGCGTCTTGCGGCGCCCTTCGGTGGGGTCGTGCTTGCCGGTGGTGAACCGCGACCAGAACGACTCGTCGCCGAAACGGTAGTCGCCGAGGATCGCTCGGGCGTTGTGCAGCTTGTCCGCGCAGGACACCAGCAGGACGTCCGGGTCCGCGTCGGCCAGGTGCGCGAGGTAGGCCCGCTTGCGCTCCGCCCACCCGGGTTTGTTCGACGAGGTGCTGTCCGAGCAGCCGAGCACGACGTCGAGCACCCGCTTGCCGAAGCGCGAAGCGATCTCGCGCTTCAGCGGCTCGGGGTCGTCGCCCGCCATGTCCTCGATCGCGTCGTGCAGCAGCGCGGCGATCGCGAGATCCTCGTCGCCGCCGTGCTCCATGACCAGGGCCGACACCGACATCAGGTGCGAGACGTAGGGAATGGCGGTGCCCTTGCGGACGTGGCCGAGGTGGGTCTCGTGCGCGAACGCGAGCGCTTCGCCGTAGCGCGGCGACAGGGAGCGGGAAGGGGAATTGGTCATCGAGATACCCGTTTGGTTGCCGTTGAAAAGCCGCATCCGCTTTCGCGAGCCACCTTGCCCGGGGAGGCAGGTTGGCAGGGGTTCCGGAGCCGGAAATCCCTTCGTGATGCAGAGTGCATTTTCGCAGAATCCGGTCGGTCGCTCAAGCTGCGACGAGCGTTGCGTAGCGTTACGGCGACGTCGAATGGAGAGGCTCACGCTGTGAGCCTCGGGTGTCCGATGATGATCATTGGCGGTGGGCCGCCGTCGTCGAATGCGAGGCCGTCATGAGCACATCCGAGGTCATCCTGAGGGTCGGCGTAGAGCTCGGCGACCTGACCCTGTACGGGCGGCGAGTCAACGGAGGATGGGTCTTCAGCCTCCAGGTGATCGACCAGACCCCCGTTTTGCTCGACGGGCCGGAGATCAGCCATGAATCGGAGGCCGTCGACTCGTGGCACGGCGCAATGAAGCTGCTCGATGCCTATCCCTGGCACATGATGTGCCCGATCGAGGTGCACCCCGAGTTCGCCGAGCGGGCGCTCGAGGCGGCGGTCGAGCGGCTGAACGATGCCTCGCGGAACGAGCCGAGCATCGGCTCGCGGCTCCATCGGTGGATGGAGGTGTGTCAGGGCCCGAGCCGTGACCAGTGAGGAGGCTGTGCAAGCCCCGGCGAACAGCGGAGGCGTGAAGGTCTTCTACTCGCCGAAGATGGTCGCCGACTCGGGCAGCTTCTCGCCCAGCGCGTCCAAGCCCGAATGGGTCGTGCAGGCCTGGCGCGAGGCCGGCCTGCCGATCGAGCTCGTCGAGCCCGGGCCGGTGAGCCGTGAGCAGCTCGCGCTCGCGCACGAGCGCGCCTACGTCGACGGCGTGCTCGACGGCCGCCTCGCCAACGGCTTTGGCAATCGCTCGCAGGCGGTGGCCGCCTCGCTGCCGTTCACCTCGGGCGCGATGCTGGCGGCCGCGCGCGCGGCGATCGACGGCGCCCGCGGAAACGCGCCCTTCGCCGGCGTCGCGGCGGCGCCCTGCTCGGGCTTCCACCACGCCCGCCACGACGGCGCCGCGGGCTTCTGCACCTTCAACGGCCTGATGGTCGTGGCCTGCGTGCTGAAGCAGGAGGGGCGCGCCGGGCGGATCGGCATCCTCGACTTCGACGAGCACTACGGCGACGGCACCGACGAGATCGTCGCGTGGTTGGGCGCCGACTGGGTCGTCCACTACAGCGCAGGGCGGCACTGGCGCTCGCCGGCGCACGCCGAGCGCTTCCTGGCGGAGGTGCCGGCCATCGTCGACACGATGGCGGGCTGCGACCTCGTCCTCTACCAGGCCGGCGCCGACCCGCACGTCGACGACCCGCTCGGCGGCTGGCTGACCACCGGGCAGCTGCGCCGCCGTGATCGTTTGGTGTTCGAGGCCTGTCGGCGGCTCGGCCTGCCGGTGGCCTGGAACCTGGCGGGTGGCTACCAGGAAGACCGCCGGCGGATCGTGGAGATCCACGTGAACACGATGCGGGAGTGCGTGGCGGTGTATCGGGGGTCTGCGGGGTGAGTGGACGCCCGCGGCGCCTGGCGACAGCCCCCGACTCGGCCGAACGTTCTACAGACTTCGCGTTCCCGGTTGCATAGGATCGAACCAGACATCCGGCGGTGCGACTGCTCGCAGTCGCTCATCGCCGAACTTCCGAAGGCTGGATAAGTATTGCACCTGGTGGTATAGTGGAAACGCTGCGAGTTTTCCGTACCCGCACCTTCGCCCGCTGGTTCTTCCTCTACGGCTTCAGCAAGAACGAGCGCTCGAGCATCGATACGGACGAACTGCGGGCGCTTCAGGAAGTGGCGAAGGAGCTCGTTGGGTTCGGCGATCGTCAACTGGCCGCCGCTCTCGCAGCCGGCGAACTTGTGGAGATCGGTGGTGGCAACGACCAGGCGTAAGAGTCGAATCCTCGATGAGATGCGCGAGACCGCGCAGGGGCTCCACGGAGCGGGCCTGATCAGCAAGCGCCGCATGGGCGAGTTCGAGGCCTTGTGTCATCTCGACGTTCCCGAGATGCCCCCGCAGAAGATCAAGGCGCTGCGCGAGGGCGCGCATGTCAGCCAGGCTGTGTTCGCCGCCGTGCTGAACACAAGCCTGTCGACGGTCCAGAAGTGGGAGGCCGGCGACAAGAAGCCGAGCGGTCCGTCGTTGAAGCTGCTCAACCTCATCGAACGCAAGGGGCTCGAGGCGGTGCTATGACCGCCGGGCCTGGCTCGAGGACATGTCGCCGAAATCGCGTTTTGGCGACACGTTTCGTGGATATGTCGTCGCTGGCGACATGAGCGAGAGTCATTCCTCAGGCTGACGACCCGCGGGACTGTTGCTGGGTGTCGGCCATTGAACTACAGTGTGCCGCGAGGATCCCCGCATGAAGACAGTCCGCGTCAGCGTTGATTTCCGCCAGCCAGCAACCCTGCCGAAGGCACGGGTCGACCGCCGTCGGCTCGACGCCACGACCGAGGCAGACCTCGCCCTTCAGCGGGCCGAGGACGATGCCGATGCAATGCAGGATGCCGCCCGATTCGTCAGGCGCGTGCGTAGGCGCCTGGGGCTCACGCAGCAGGAGTTCGCCAGGCGGATCGACGTGCCTCTCGACACGATCCGCAACTGGGAACAGGGCAAGCGCTATCCGACCGGCGCGGCCAAGGCCTTGCTCAAGATCCTGGACAAGGCGCCTGAGGCGGCGCTGCTTGCGCTCGGTTGATGCGCGCTCATCGACTGGCGGTCATCACATAGCGGAGCTGTGCCCCCGTCTCGATCGCCCCCGGCCGCGCCGCCCGCACGCGCCGCACCGCCTCCCCGCCCGGCACCCCCATCCCGACCAGCAGCAACGCCGCCACGGTGCCAGCCCGCCCGAGACCGCCGCGACAGTGCGCCAGCACCTTGCCGCCTCCCTGTAGCGTTCTTACAAAGCCCGGCCCCCGTTCGGCCCACAGCGACTCGAATCGCTCGTCCGGCGGTTGCACGTCCACGATCGGCAGGTGGTGCCATTCGATCCCGCGTGCCCGCGCGCGCTCGCCGAACCGCGGCACGCCGAGCATCTCGAACTCGTGGTCCTCGATCAGCGTGAGCATCGCGCCGGGCTGCCAGCGCGCGATCGCGTCGAGGTCGGTCTCGAGGTCGCGGGCCCACGGCGCGCCCGAGTAGCTGTCGCCCTGCTTGCCGGGGCAGAAGGTGATGCCGATGACGCCGCCGGCGCTGCCGGCCGCGACCTCGTCGATCCGTAGCGGATGCGTGTGGCTCGTCCTCAAAACCTGAACCCCCTCGAGCGCTTGTAGTACTGCGCCGGCCGGTGCGCGCCCTGCGCGAACTCACCGGGCGCCTCGACGAAGTCCCGGCCTTCCCGGGCCTTGAGCCGGCGGCGGAACGCGCTCTTGTCGAGCGGCTCGCCGGTGATCGCCTCGCAGGCGCGCTGCAGCTCGGTCAGCGTGAAGCGGTCGGGGAGCAGGTGCAGAGGAAGGGCGTCGTGCTCGACCTTGGCGCGCAGCCGGGCCACGGCCTCGGCCAACATCTGCGCGTGGTCGAAGGCCAGCGGCCGGCCGGGCCGGGCCGCATCGACCCAGTCGATCGCCTCCGTCTTGTTGCCGGCGGCGGCGTCGATCCTGTCCTGCGGCAGCAGCGCGTAGAAGAGGGTGGCCACCGACCAGCCGCGCGGGTCGCGGTCGCGCCCGCTGAATGCGCGCACCTGCTCGAGCAAGGACGGGTCGAAGCGGACCTTCTCCCGCAGCACGCGCCGGGCCGAGGCGGCCAGGTCGTCGTCCAGCTCGGGCTTCAGCGCGCCGCCGGGAAGCGCCCAGCGGCCGGCCTGCGGCTCGTTGGCGCGCTTGCCGACCAACACCCGCAGCGAGTCGCCGTCGAGGGTGAACAGCGCGACGTTGGTCGCGACGAAGGGGTAGAGCTGGGGGCCTGCCATCTTATTGACGTCGTGCCACTAACAAGCTAAGATATTGGCATGGTGCCACTAACAAGCGAAGGTGGCAACCGGGACGGCGAAAGCCGGCCGGTCGACAAGCGAGTCATCGGGAGGAACCGTCATGGCAAACCGGAAGAATGACGATTCGTCGAAGGAGAAGGCGAGCCGGATCGCGGCCCGGGCGATCGCGCGGGCGGCCGCCAGCAGCGCGCAGGCGGCGTACACGACGCCCTGGCACGAGATGGTCGTGCGGCTGGGCCTGGCCCTGCAGGCCATGGAGGAGGACGAGTACCTGATCGTCGTGATCCGCGGCACGAACCTGTACGTGCAGTTCGCCGCGCAGGGCGTGTTCGGCATGCGCGCGGAGGCCACGTCGGCCTACTACCTGCCCGAGGACGCGACGATAAGCGACAGCCAGCACCGCGCGCTGTTGCGGCTCGGCTGGGGCGCGCCGACGAACCTGCCCGAGGGCATCGGCCCGCACGAGTTCGAAGGCTCGCCGAACTACTTCGTGGAGCTCGTGCCGCCGGTGGACCACGGCTGGCTGGCGGCGCTCGCGGTGGCCACGCTGGCCTCGGTGTTCGGCGCCGGCTCGCCGGACCGGCTCGAGTACAGCGCCTT
>MEEC01000259.1 GCA_001724315.1 Lautropia sp. SCN 70-15
GGCGTCCTCGCGGTTCAGCGCGGACGTGCGCATGCGCTCGATCAGCGCCGAGGCCGGGGTGGCCGACAGCGGCACGGCCGCGGGCCGGTCGTCGGCGGCGATCGCCATGGTCTCGGCCCAGCGCAGGACATCGGTGCGCAGGTCCTCGCCGCCGGGCCCGGAGCCGGCGCCGGCCCCGAAGCCCTCGCCGGCCGCCTGCCCCATCGCCCCGTCGGAGGCGGCCGCGCCGGCCGCCACCCGCGCCGGCACGCGCAGGTGCGACACCAGGCGCGCGCCGATCGACTCGGCCGCGCGCGCCGGGCCGGCCGGGATCGTCACCTCCACCGCGGCGGCGCGATCGCGCAAGGGCGGCATCGGGCGTCCATAGAGTCGACGGATCCGCTCGGCCAGCGGCGGGTGGGAATCGAACCAGTCGCCGGCGCCGGTCGGCTGGACCAGCATGAAGTGGCTCACCAGCGCCTCGTAGTCGGCGGCGCGATGCTCCGCGGCCGCGCCCGGCGCGGCCTGCTCCGCGGCGATGCGCCGCAGGGCGCTGCCCAGGCCATCGCGATCGCGGGTCAGCTGCACCGCGACCGCGTCGGCCAGGAACTCGCGCTGCCTGCCGATGCCGGCGCGCAGCAGCTGCGCCGCCAGCACGCCGAGCATGCCGATCGCGGACACCATCGCGCCGGCGAAGGCGGCCGCGGGCGCGAGCAGGGACAAGGGGGAATTGCCCTGGCGGCCGCGGTCGAGCGCGCTCTCCAGGAGGTGCCGTCCGGCCAGCCGCAGCGAATAGAGCCCGTACAGCGCGGACGTCAGTCGCACGTTGAGCGCGGCATCGCCGCCCAGGATGTGCGCGAACTCGTGCGCGACCACGCCTTGCAGCTGCGCGCGGTCGAGCCGCTCCAGCGCCCCGCGGGTGAGCATCACCGCGGCGATCGCGGGCCGCTCGCCGGCGGCCATCGCGTTGATCGTGGGATCGTCGAGCACGAACAGGCCGGGCACCGGCACGCCGGCGCTGACCGCCACTTCCTCGGCCACGTCGCGCAGGCGCCGGTGCATCGGGTTCGCGTCGTCGAGCGGCCGCGCGCCCAGGCGCGTTGCCAGCACCGCGCCGCTGTCGCCCAGCCTGTGGCGTTCGAGCCAGGCGCTGCCGCCGACGATGAGCAGGACCACGAAGGCATTCGTCGCAACGAAGTACGGCGGCGTGGAAGCGCCCGCGAACAGCAGGTGCCAGCCGGCCAGCGCCGCGAGGTTCACCGCGGCCACGATGCCGAGCACCGCAACGGCGAACAGCAGCACGAGGCGCACGGACAGGGCCCGCGCCCGATCCTGGTGGGCGAAGAAATCCATCGTGAAGGGCGGGCTCAGAGCGCGACCGGGACCGGTTCGCGCTGGGCGGGAGTGACCGGGCGCAGCATCCGCCTGCGCACGAAGCCGAACAGCGCCGCGACGAGCGACGCCGGGAAACTCTCGATGCCGGTGTTGTACGCAGCCGCCTGATCGTTGTAGGCCTGCCGCGCGAAGGTGATCCGGTTCTCGGTGGTGGTCAGCTCCTCGGTGAGGCGCCTGACGGTCTCGTCGCCCTGCAGATCAGGATAGGACTCCACCAGCGCGATCAGCCGCGAGAGCGGGCCGGCGAGCACCGCCTCGGCGCGCTCGAGCGTCTCGATCGCGCGCGGGTCGGCGGGATGCGCGCGAGCGCCGGCGCTGGCCTCGCCCACCTGCTGCCGCGCCGCGATGACCGCCTCCAGGGTGCGCCGCTCGTGGTCGAGGTAGCCCCGCGTGGCGGCGACGAGATTGGGAATCAGGTCATGCCGCCGGCGCAGCTGCACGTCGATCTGCGAGAAGGCGTTCTCGCAGCGATTGCGCAGCAGCACGAAACGGTTGTAGGCCAGCACGCCCCAGACCAGCGGCAGCACCAGCAACACGACGAACAGGACCTGACCGCTGGACATTTATCGCATTCCCCTTGCCCCGGCGTGATGGGGCTCGGGAGAATTGTCCGTCGGCCGCGGCGCATGCGGCGAACCGCTCGTCGGGCATCCCGCAGCATCCGTCCGAAGCGCCCGCGGGCGCGGCGGAAATCAGGCGAAAAAAGGGCGCTAGATGGAACCGCGCAGCAGATTGCCGCGCGCGTTGCCTCAGTTCTTCTTCGGCGCGCCGTGGATCCGCGTGACCTCTTCCTCGGTGATCAGCTCGAAGACGGTGACCACGCGCTGCACGCCGGCGACCCGGGCCGCGACCTGCGCGGCGCGATCCGCCTCGCGACGGCTCACCAGGCCCATCAGGTAGACGGTGCCGGACTCGGTGACCACCTTGATCGTGTTCGCGTGCAGGTCCTGCGCATTGATCAGCGCGGTCTTGACCCGCGCGGTGATCGCGGTGTCGGCGGCGCTGGTGGTCATGGACGGACGGCCGAGCACCTGCAGCTCGTTGTGCACCGAACGCACGTTGTCGATCGCCGCGACGATCCGCTCGGCGTTGCGCTTGTCCTGCTCGGAGGCGACCTGTCCGGTCAGCAGCACCTTGCGGTTGAAGCTGGTCACGCCGATGCCGCCGGATTGCTCGATCACCGAGCCGATCTGGTTGCGGGCCTTCAGCTCGATGGCCTGGTCCTCGGCCTGCGCGCCCACGGTGCGGCGGTCGAGCGCGGCCATCGTGCCGACGGCGACGCCGGTTGCCGCGAGCGGAATGCAGCCCGACATCGCGAGCGTGGATACGACGAGGGCGCCGGCAACGGCGATGCGTACGCGGGAGGTCATGCGGAGACTCCTTTCGGTAGCGGCTGCGCGCGTCATTCGCCCATCAGCGAGAGGTCGATGCCGTCGCACAGGCAGTGAACGATCAAGAGGTGGACTTCCTGGATCCGCGCGGTGCGCTCGTGCGGCACGCACAGGTGCACGTCGCCCTCGCCGAGCATCTCGCCGAGTTGCCCGCCGCCGCGGCCGGTCAGCGCGACGATGGCGAGCCCGCGCTCGCGCGCGGCCTGCGCGGCGGCCAGCACGCTCGGCGAATTGCCGCTGGTGGAGATCGCGACCAGGACATCGCCCTCGCGCCCGAGCCCGCGGACCTGCTTCGCGAACACCTGCTCGAAAGCGTAGTCGTTGGCGATGGCGGTGAGGATCGAGCTGTCGGTGGTCAGCGCGATGGCGGCCAGCTCGGGCCGCTCGCGCTCGAAGCGGCCGATCAGCTCGGCCGCCAGATGCTGGCTGTCGGCAGCCGAGCCGCCGTTGCCGCAAACCAGCAGCTTGCGGTCGGAAGCCAGCGCCGCGGTGATGAGCTCGACGGCCTCGGCGATGGGGCCGGCCAGGACCTCGGCCGCCTCGCGCTTCAGGCGTGCGCTGTCCTCGAAGTGGTCGCGAATGCGTCGCTGCAAGTCCATCGAGCCGATTATACCGGCCGGCCCCGCGCTCCTCAGAACGCCCCGCGGATCCAGTCGATGCCGCCCGGCTGCACCGCGCAGACGTCGAAGCGGCAGGCAGGCCAGCGATCGCCGTAGGTCGACGAGAGCCAGCGCTGGGCCTCGCGCCGCAGCCGCTGCTGCTTGCCCCAGCCGACCGAGGCGGCGGCCCCGCCGTAGTCGGCCCGGGCGCGGGCCCTCACCTCGACGAAGACCAGCTCGTCGCGATCACGCATGATCAGGTCGATCTCGCCGAGCTTGCTGGACACGTTGCGCGCCACCGGCAAGAGGCCCTGCCCGGCAAGGAACTCGAGCACGCGCGCCTCGGCGGCATCGCCCGATCGCTGCGTGGGCGAGCGCTTCGCCGGCGCCATGCTTCAGCGCGGCGCGGCCACGCCGAGCACGCCGTCGCGGTACTCGGCCAGCAGCGGCAGCCGGTCGACGCGCGCGTCGCGCGTGAGATCGAGCCGGAGCAGGCCGGTGACGCCGTCGAGATCGACGCGGGTCTCGCCGGCCAGCAGCACCAGCCCGAGCCGCAAGGCGTCGATGCCCAGCGCGTAGAGCTTCTGCAGTTCGACGTTGAGCTCGGCCTGCCGCGGATAGACCATCACCGCGGGGTGATCGGGCTGCACCTGCCAGGGCATTGCCGCGATGCGGACGCCGTCGAGCTCGGGCGAGCGGATGATCGGCATCCGCGAACTCCGCTCGCCCGCCTCGGGCAGCGCGCCGGAGTTCAGCAGCGAAGTGCCGTAGACGGTGATGCGATTGCCGGCGATCGCGCGCAGGGCGGCGGCGGCGGCCCGCGGCAGCGCGGCGAAATAGACGTCGGCATCGACCCCGCGCAGCAGGTCGCGGATCTCGGCAGCCGACGTGCTGGTGGTCTGCACCGCCTCGTAGTACTCGCCGCCCGACTGGTACCAGCGCTCGATGAAGGCGGTGACGCTGCGCTGCGAGACCGGCGTGCCGTCGTGCACGATGGCCGCGCGAGGGCGGCGTTCGGTCTGCACCGCCGACGCGTCGCGATAGGCGTAGGAGGCCACCTGCGCGGCTTCGTTCTCGATCCCCAGGCCGAACATCGCCATGTTGGGCGGCGGCGGAACGCCGTCGGTCTGGTTCAGCGCGAGCACCGGCAGCGGCAGCGGACCGGTGGCCGCCAGCGCCGTGACCGCGTTGCGGGTGAGCGGCCCGATCGCCAGCCCGAACTCGCGGCCGGCCAGGGTTTCGCACAGCACCCTGAGCGACTCGCCGGACTCCTCGGTCTCGATCACCTCGATCGAGAACCCTGCGCCGTCGCGCGAATGGGCCGCCCGCACGCCTTCGATCAGGGCCTGCGCGGCGCGCCCGTAGACGCCGCTGGTGGGCGGCACGAGCAGGGCCACGCGCGGCGGCCCCGCGCCGATCCGCTCGCGATCGGGGGACGGCGCGCCGTAGGCCGGGCCGATGCCGCTTGCGGGGTCCTGGGCCAGCGCGGAGAATGCGGTCGCCGCGGCCGCAGCGCCGACGGCCCGCGCGACGAGGCTCAGGCTGCGGCGACGCGAAACGAAGCGATTGGTCATTGCGATGCGGAAATGAGCGATATCAGGGATGCCGGCCACGTGGGGCGCGCCGGGGCGGAAGGCTTCGGGACATTATATGTAGTGGCTACCCCCATCGGTAACCTGTCCGACCTGTCCGAACGGATGATCCAGGCGCTGCGCGAGGCCGACTGGGTCGCCGCCGAAGACACGCGAACGACCCGGGTGCTGCTCGACCGGGCCGGATCGTCGGCGCGGATGCTCGCCGCGCACCGCCACAACGAGCGGGCGTCGGCGGAACGGGTGCTCGCCCTGCTGGCGCAAGGACAGCGCGTGGCGCTGGTGAGCGACGCGGGCACGCCGGCGGTCAGCGACCCGGGCTGCCGCATCGTGTCGGCGGCGCTCGACGCCGGCGCACCGGTGGTGCCCATCCCGGGGCCTTCGGCCGCGATCGCGATGGTCTCGGCCAGCGGCCTGGTCGAGGGCCCCTTCCACTTCGAAGGCTTCCTGCCCTCGCGTCCCCGCGCGCGCGACGAGCGACTTGCGACGCTCGCCCGGATGGCCTGGCCCTTCGTGCTCTTCGAAGCGCCGCACCGGATCGCCGCCACGCTGCCGGCGATCGCCGCACAATGCGGCCCCGAACGCCAGGTGGCGCTCGGACGCGAGCTGACCAAGAAGTTCGAGGAAGTGCACCGCTGCCCGGCGGGCGAGGCGGCCGCGTGGCTGGCCGCCGACGCGAACCGGCAGCGCGGCGAGTACGTGCTGGTGGTCGCCGGCGCCGGCGAGGCGGCCGAAGAGACTTCCGCCAGCGTGGATCCGCGCCGGCTGCTCGCGGCGCTGCTCGAAGAACTGCCGCCCAGCCGGGCGGTCAAGGTCGCCACCCGCGCCACCGGCCTGCCGCACCGGGAGCTCTACCAGATGGCGCTGGAGCTATCCAGACTGCCCGATGAACCGGATTCGGACGACAGCGAGCACTGACTTACCGGCGAGTCGCGAAAGGCTGCAGGTCGGTCGAGGCCCGGACCCGCTCGGCCGCAGCCTGCGCCGCCTCCCGGGTGGGCCAGGGCCCTGCCTGCAGCTTGTAGAGCCCCCCGTCGGCCACCACGTCGATCGCGGAAGCATCGCGGCTCTGGGCCGGATTGAACAGGGTGATGTCGCCGGTATAGGCCGGGACGGCCGCCGTCGGGCAGGCAGAGCGCACAGCGACGATACCGCCGGAAGCGTCGATTTCACCCCGGCGCGAACAGCCCGCCAGGGCCAGAGCCAGCATGCCGGTCACAACGACGCGGTTCAGGGCAGTATGAGGCAGGCAGATGTTCCTTGGCACAGGCAGAAATTCCTTGGCATGGCCCGTCGGCCAGAAGCTTTGCG
>MEEC01000260.1 GCA_001724315.1 Lautropia sp. SCN 70-15
CCAGGGACTGTCGTTCGCGATTCCGATCGACGTGGCGATCCGCGTGCGCGACCAGGTGCTGGCGACCGGCACGGTGCGCCACGCCAGGCTGGGCGTGACCGTGCAGGAGCTGAACCAGGCGCTGGCCGAGTCGTTCTCGCTGAAGTCCCCGAACGGCGCGCTGGTGTCCAGCGTGGCCCCGGGCAGCGCGGCCGAGAAGGCCGGCCTTCGTCCCGGCGACGTGGTGCTCGCGCTCGACGGAGAAGCGATCGAGCACTCGGGCGACCTGTCCGCCCGGATCGGAATGGCGGCGCCCGGCGATCGCGTGAGCCTGAAGGTCGTGCGCGAGGGCAAGCAGATCGAGCTGCAGGCCGTGCTCGGCGAAAACAAGGACAGCATCGCCGCGGCCGACGCGGCGCAGGCGGGCGACGCCGGCGAGGGCCGCCTGGGCGTGGCGGTCAGGCCGCTGGCGCCGGTCGAGCGGAAGGCCGCCGGCCTGAAAGGCGGCCTGGTCGTGGAGGACGTGACCGGTGCCGCCGAACGCGCCGGCATCGAACCCGGCGACGTGATCCTGTCGGTCAACGGCAGGCCGATCGAGACGGTCGAGCAGCTGCGCGCCGCGGCCAACGGCACCGAGCACCGGCTGGCGCTGCTGGTGCAGCGCGGCGACGCGCGGATCTTCGTGCCGGTTCGGCTCGGTTGAAGCGCGACAGAGGAGACGAGCGATGAAGATGCAGCGAGCGAAGATCGGCGGACGACTGCACCGCACCCTGCGTACTGCGCGCCCGGCGGCCCGGACGATGCTGATGACGACCGCGCTGGCCTGGTCGATCGGCGTGCCGCCGCCGGCCACCGCTGCGGCGCCGATGGCGCGGCCTGCCGCCAGCGCGGCCACGGTGGCCAACACCGCAGGCGCCGGAAGCGACGCCCCGGGTGGGGCCGGCGGCCTTCCCGGCTCGCTCCGCGGCCGGGTGCTGGCTTTCAGTCCGCCTTCACCGACTCCTCGATCCACTCGCGCCAGACGGCCATGACCACCGCGAGGATCACCGGCCCCAGGAACAGGCCGACCAGGCCGAAGGCGGCGAGCCCGCCCAGCACGCCGAACATCACCAGCAGGAAGGGAATGCGCGTGGCATTGCTGATGACCAGCGGCCGGACCAGGTTGTCGACCCAGCTGACCACCAGCCCGCCCCAGAGCAGCAGGCCGATGCCGTCGAACAGCCGGCCGTCGGCGATCAGCCAGGCGCCCACGCTGCCCCAGACGAAGGGCGTGCCGAAGGGAATCAGCGCGACCACCGCGGTGATCGCGCCCATCATCACCGGCGCGGCCACGCCGAACCACCAGTAACCGAGGCCGGCCACCACCCCCTGCGCGAGCGCGGTGGCGACCAGTCCCCAGACCACCGCGGTGGTCATGCTGCCGACCGCGCTCAGGTAGGGATCGACCCGCGCGCCGAGGAAACGGTGCAGGACCAGCTGCGCCTGCGCCAGCACCCGCTCGCCGTCGCGGTAGAAGAAGAACACGGTGACCAGCGCGAAGGCCAGCTTGGCCGCGTTGCGACCCACGCCGCCGATGACCTTCAGCGACTCGGCCGCGCTCGCCTCGACCCAGTGCGCGAGCTGCGCGCGAATGCCGGAAGGGTCGCGGGTGAGCCCGTCGAGCGTCTCCTGCAGCCAGCTGCCCAGCAGCGGGATGCCGGCGATGAAGTCCGGCAGCTTGTAGGGGCCCTTGGCCAGCAGGCCGGCCACCGCCGCGTAGGCGTTGGCCATCTCGGTGCGCAGCAGCAAGGCGAGCCAGACCGCGGGCAGCACGAAGGCCAGCGCGAGCAGCAGGGTCATGGCCGCGGCCGCCAGCGTGCGCCGGCCCCGGAACAGCCGGCGCAGGCGCTCGAGCATCGGCCAGGTCACGTAGGCCAGGATCGCGGCCCAGACCACCGGCACCACGAAGGGCTGCACCACGCTCCAGGTGAGCAGCAGCAGGCCGCCGAGCAGGAGGCCCAGCACCAGGCGGTTCGACAGTTTCTCGGTGATGCGGTCTTGCATCGCCTGTGGCTCCTCGACGCGCGCCCCGTCAGTCGATCTTCAGCCCGCGCTCGCGGATCAGCTTGTGCCAGATCGCGGTCTCGCGCTCCACGAAGGCGCCGAGCTCCTGCGGCGACGAGGGCGCGACCTGCAGGCCGAAGTCCTCGAGCGCCTTGCGCACCTCGGGCTCGCCGAGCGTGGCCTGCATCTCGCGGTTCAAGCGGCCCACGATGTCGGCCGGCGTGCCCTGCGGCACGTACATGGCCAGCCACGCGAAGACCTCGACGCCCGGCACGCCGGCCTCGGCGATCGTGGGCACGTCGGGCAGCTGGGGAATGCGCTCCTTCGACAGCACAGCCAGCGCGCGGACCTTGCCGGCGCGGATCTGCGCCAGCCCGCCGGCGGTGTCGACGATCATCATCGGGATCGTGCCGGCCATGACGTCCTGGATCGCCATCGCGGTGCCGCGATAGGGCACGTGGACGATGTACAGGCCGGCGCGGTCCTTCAGCAGCTCCATGGCCAGGTGATGCGGGCTGCCGGCGCCCGGCGATCCGTAGCTGAACTTGCCGGGATTGCGGCGTGCCTCGGCGATCAGCTGGCGGGCCGAGGTGAAGCCGCTGGCCGGGTCGGCGACCAGGATCAGCGGAAAGCGGGCCATGAAGCCCACCGGCGCGAAATCGGCCGGCTTGTACGGCAGCTTGCTGTAGAGCGCCGGGTTGAAGACCATCGCGCCGTTGTCGCCGAAGACGATCGTGTAGCCGTCGGCCGGGGCGCGCGCCGCGATCTCGGTGCCGATGATGCCGGCCGCGCCGGGACGGTTGTCGACGGTGACCTGGGTGCCCAGCCGCTTGCCGAGCTGCGGCGCCACCTGCCGCGCCAGGAAGTCCGAACCGCCGCCGGCCGGATAGGGAACGACCCAGCGGACCGGCTTCGACGGCCAGGCCTGGGCGGCGGCGCCGACGGGCAGGGCGGCGAGGGGCAGCCCTGCAAGAGAAAGCCCGGCAAAGGGCGAGGCGGCCAGTGCGCCCAGCAGGCGGCGGCGGGAGATCGAGTCGTTGTCGTTCATGGTCGTGGCGCGAGATGGAAAAAGGAGCGAGGAGGAGAAGCTCCAATGCTACTGTGTCCCGATGCGGAGCGAGCTGAGCGAGGTCAGTGAGGGAAGCGCGGAGACGGCAGGCGCCGTGACGGCCCGCCCGGCGAACCGCTGGCTGGCCGCGACCCGGCCGCAGTTCCTCACGATCACCGTGGTGGCGGTGCTGGTCGGGCTGGCCGGCGCGGCTGCGAGCAGTGCGCCCTTCGATGGCGCGCGCGCGGCGCTGACCCTGCTCGGCGCATTGCTCGCGCATGCCGGCGCCAACCTGGTCAACGACTTTCACGACCGCGACGCCGACGCGGCCAACCCCGACGGCCTGCACCCGTTCACCGGGGGCAGCCGGATGATCCAGCGCGGCCTGTTCGAGGCCCGGACGATCGCCGCCTACGGCTACGCGCTGCTGGCGGCGACCGCCGCGCTCGGCGTCGTGCTGGCCGCCGGCCGGCCGCAACTCTGGGGCGTCGGCGCGGTCGGCCTGTTGCTTGCGATCGCCTACTCGGCGCCGCCGCTGCGCCTGTCTGCGCGGGGAGTCGGCGAAGCGGTGATCGCCGCGGCCTGGCTGCTGGTGACGGTGGGCGCCGACGTGGCGCAACGCGGCGCCTGGTCGCCCGTGCCGGTGATCGCCGGCCTGCCGCTGGCCTTGCTGGTGGCGGCGATCCTGCTGGCCAACGGCTACCCGGACCGCAGGGCCGACGCGGCGTCCGGCAAGCGCACGATCGTGGTCCGCCTGGGCACGCGTCGCGCGGCCCGGGCCTACCTGGGGCTGATCGGGGCGGCCGGGCTGTGGCTGGCCGGCGCGGTGGCCGCCGGCGCGCTGCCGGCAGGAGCGCTGGCCGGACTGTTGCCGCTCGTCATGTCGCTGGATGCGGCCAGGCGGCTGCGCCGGCATCGCGACGGCGATCCTGCGGAAAGCCTGCTGCCGGCCATCCGGGCGACGATCGCGGCAGCGCACCTGCACGGGCTGCTCGTGGCGGGCGCGCTGCTGCTGGCCGGCTGAGTCCACGCGCCGCGGGTCGGCGCTCGGCGGGCGAGAGGTCGGCGCTCGGCGCGCGAGGGGTCGGCGATCGGCACGCCACGAGCCGGCGCGCGCTCGTCACCGATCGCCGTCGCTCCAGTTCTTCACGACCCACCAGACGAGCCCGGCCAGCATCAGGCAGGCGATGCCGATGCCGATTGCCCAGAACGCCGTCATGGAGCGTCCTCCAGTCTGGCAGAGCCGCTACGCATCGGCCGTGCCCGCTCGGCCGCCATGCGCCAGCATCCCCGTCGCGAGCTCGCCGATCCGGCGCAGCGCGGCACGCTGCGCGTCGTCCCAGCGGCCGCCGACGCCGAAGCGGGCGAAGCGGCCGAAGCGATCGCTGGCGCTGAACATGTTGCCCGGCGCGAAGCAGATCCGCTCGTCGAGGCAGCGCCGCCACAACTCCAGCGTGTCCACGCCCTCCGGGAACTCCGCCCAGAGGATGAAGCCGCCAGGCGGATCGGTCACCCGGGTGCCGCGAGGAAAGCCCTGCGCGATGATCTCGCGCGCCTCGTCGACCCGCGCCGCGATCGTCGCGCGCAGGCGCCGGTAACCCGATTCGATGCCCGTCTGGCCCAGGAGCTCGGCCATCGCCAGTTCCAGGACCGTGGATTGCCCGCCGCTGGTCGCCGCCTTCATCCGCTGCACCTGCGCGTGCCAGCGGCCCGCCGCGACCCAGCCGAGCCGGATGCCCGGCGCCAGCGTCTTGGTGAACGAACCGCAGAGCATCACGTTGCCGCCCTCGTCGAAGGAATGCACGCTGCGGCGCCGGTCGTCCTGCTCCGACAGGTCGTTGTAGATGACGTCCTCGATCACCGGGATGCCGCGCTGGGCGGCCATCCGCGCCAGCCGCCTGCGCTCGGCCAGCGGCATGCTGGCGCCCAGCGGATTCGACAGCGTCGGCACGGTCAGGACCGCCTTGACCGCGTGCGTGTCGAAGGCCAGCTGCAGCGCGTCGAGCGCCATGCCGGTGCGCGGATGGGTCGGGATCTCCAGCGCGCGCAGGTGGAGCTGCTCGAGGATCTCGAAGAAACCGAAGTAGGTCGGAGACTCGAGCGCAACGACGTCGCCCGGCCGGGTGACGGCGCGCAGGCACAGCACGATGGCCTCGAGGCAGCCGTTGGTCACCAGCAGCTGCTGCGGGTCGATCACCGACCCCAGCCGCAGCGCATGCCGGGCGATCGCGCGTCGCACCGCCTCGTGACCGGGGCCGACGCGGTACTCGGCCAGGGTCTGCCGGTGGCGCTGGACCGACCGGGCGACGGCGCGACGCAGCTTCGTTTCGTCGAAGAGCGAGGCGGCGGGGCAGGCGGCGCCGAAGGACACGTAGCCGGGATCCTCGGCGATGCGCATGACCTCGGCGGTCAGGGCGGAACGATCGACCCGCGTCGACACCGCCGGCGGGCGCGAAGTGTCGGGCTCGGGCAGCGACCGCGGCCGCGCGGCCACGAAGTAGCCGGAGCGAGGCCGCGCCTCGATCAGCCGGGCATCCTCGAGCGAGCGATAGGCCTGCGTGGCGGTCGACAGCGACACCCCGTGCTGGCGGGCAAGCTCGCGCACCGAGGGCACGCGCTCGCCGCGGCGCATCGCGCCGCTGCGGATCGAGCGGGCGAGCGTCTCGGCGATGCTCAGGTAGAGGACGCCGCCGTCGCGGCGCGCCGCGGAACCGTTGCCGTGGCCGGGCTCGGGCCGGCCCTGGACTGTCGGGAGATCGAACGCGGTGTCCATGTCTGTGATACCTCCGGACACGTCATTCTGTACCGGTCGGGCGCGCCGCGCCAATGACAGATGCCTGCGGAGCCGGCAGATACAGACGGCCGGCGGCGGCGGCTGTGCCAGCCGGGTTCGGGCCGCCCTGCGGCTGGGCGGGCCGCCGGCGACCGGCCACGATTGACGCATCGCCAGCCCCACCGAGGAGCGATGCCATGTTCGCCCTGACCTTCCCCCGCGTTCTTCCCCGTCTGCCGGCCCGCCTGTCTGGCTTCCTGCTCGCGCTGCCCCAGCCCCGCGCGGCGCAGGCCATCGCCGTTGCCGAGGACGAGCGGCTCCTGCGGCTCGCCGCCGACGAGCTCGCTTCGCTGCGAATCGCGACGGCCGGCCGAATCGTCG
>MEEC01000261.1 GCA_001724315.1 Lautropia sp. SCN 70-15
AGCGGTCGCCCGCAGCGCCGGCGGTCGCCCAAGGCAACCGGCGGCTACATGCTCCGCCGGTACTGCCCGCCCACCTCGAACAGCGCGTTGGTGATCTGGCCCAGCGAGCAGACCCGCACCGCGTCCATCAGCACCGCGAACACGTTGCCGTTGGCGATCACCGTGTCCTTCAGGCGCTGCAGCATCGCGGGCGCCTCGCCGGCATTGCGGGCGTGGAAGTCGGCCAGGCGCTCGAGCTGGCTCTGCTTCTCTTCCTCGGTGGAGCGCGCGAGCTCGAGCGTCTGCGGGGTCGGGTCGCCGTGCGGGTTGCGGAAGGTGTTCACGCCGATGATCGGGTGCTCGCCGGTGTGCTTGAGCATCTCGTAGTGCATCGACTCGTCCTGGATCTTGCCGCGCTGGTAGCCGGTTTCCATCGCGCCCAGCACGCCGCCGCGCTCGGCGATGCGCTCGAACTCGGCCAGCACCGCCTCCTCGACCAGCTCGGTCAGCTCGTCGATGACGAAGGCGCCCTGGTTCGGATTCTCGTTCTTGGCCAGGCCCCACTCGCGGTTGATGATCAGCTGGATCGCCATCGCGCGCCGCACGCTCTCCTCGGTGGGCGTGGTGATCGCCTCGTCGTAGGCGTTGGTGTGCAGCGAGTTCGCGTTGTCGTAGGTGGCGATCAGCGCCTGCAGCGTGGTGCGGATGTCGTTGAAGTCGATCTCCTGCGCGTGCAGGCTGCGGCCGCTGGTCTGGCAGTGGTACTTGAGCTTCTGGCTGCGCTCGTTGGCGCCGTAGCGCTCCTTCATCGCCACCGCCCAGATCCGGCGCGCCACGCGACCGAGCACCGTGTACTCCGGGTCCATGCCGTTGCTGAAGAAGAAGCTGAGGTTCGGCGCGAAGTCGTCGATGTGCATGCCGCGCGCCAGGTAGGCCTCCACGAAGGTGAAGCCGTTCGACAGCGTGAAGGCGAGCTGGCTGATCGGGTTCGCGCCGGCCTCGGCGATGTGATAGCCGCTGATGCTCACCGAGTAGAAGTTGCGCACGTCGTGGTGGACGAAATGCTCCTGGATGTCGCCCATGACCTTGAGCGAGAACTCGGTGCTGAAGATGCAGGTGTTCTGGCCCTGGTCTTCCTTCAGGATGTCGGCCTGCACCGTGCCGCGCACGGTGGACAGCGTCCACTCGCGGATCTTCTGGTGCTCGTCGTCGGTGGGCTGGCGGCCGTTCTCGCGCTCGAACTTCTCGACCTGCTGGTCGATCGCGGTGTTCATGAACATGGCCAGGATCGTGGGCGCCGGGCCGTTGATCGTCATGCTGACGCTCGTGGCCGGATCGCACAGGTCGAAGCCCGAGTACAGCACCTTCATGTCGTCGAGCGTGGCGATGCTCACGCCCGAGTTGCCGACCTTGCCGTAGATGTCGGGCCGAAGGTCCGGGTCGTGGCCGTAGAGCGTGACCGAGTCGAAGGCGGTGGACAGGCGCTTGGCCGGCATGCCCTCGGAGAGCAGCTTGAAGCGGCGGTTGGTGCGGAAGGGATCGCCCTCGCCGGCGAACATCCGGGTGGGGTCCTCGTTCTCGCGCTTGAAGGCGAACACGCCGGCGGTGTAGGGGAAGGACCCGGGCACGTTCTCGAGCATCAGCCACTTGAGCAGCTCGCCGTGGTCCTCGTAGCCCGGCAGCACGACCTTGCGGATCTTCGTGCCGGACAGCGAGGTGTAGGTGAGCTTGGTGCGGATCTCCTTGTCGCGGATCTTCACCACGTACTCGTCGCCGGCGTAGGCCTTCTGCATGTCGGGCCACATGGCGAGCAGCTTCTTCGCGGCCGGGTCGAGCAAGGCCTCGCGCTTCGCGGCCAGGGCCTCCACCGTCGTGCGCGCCCCGCTCTTCTCCGCGTCGTCCTCGCGCAGCATGCGGGCCGACTCGCGCAGCTGCTGCACCTCGCGGGCAAGCCGGGCCTGCTCGCGCGCGCGGCGCTTGTAGCCGCGCACCGTGTCGGCCACGTCGGCCAGGTAGCGGATGCGCTGCGGCGGCACGATGACGACCTGGCTGGACGAGTGGCGGCCGGCGGCCTTCGGCAGGCGGCCCGGCAGCGGCAGCTTCAGCCCGAGTTCGACCAGCCGGGGGAGCATCCCCTGGTAGAGCGCGGTGACCCCGTCGTCGTTGAAGCGCGAGGCCTGGGTGCCGAACACCGGCATCTCCTCGTGGCGCTTCGTGAACAGCTCGCGGTTGCGCTGGTACTGCTTGGAGACGTCGCGCAGCGCGTCCATCGCGCCCTTGCGGTCGAACTTGTTGATGGCCACGAAGTCGGCGAAGTCGAGCATGTCGATCTTCTCGAGCTGGCTGGCCGCGCCGAACTCCGGGGTCATCACGTACAGCGTGGAATCGACCAGCGGCACGATTGCCGCGTCGCCCTGGCCGATGCCCGAGGTCTCGACGACGATCAGGTCGAAGCCGGCCACCTTGCAGGCGGCGATCGCGTCGGGCAGGGCCTGGCTGATCTCGCTGCCGGCTTCGCGGGTGGCCAGCGAACGCATGAACACGTTCGGGTGGTCGATCGCGTTCATCCGGATGCGGTCGCCGAGCAGCGCGCCGCCGCTCTTGCGGCGGGTGGGGTCGACCGAGATCACGGCCAGGCGCAGCCGGTCGTCCTGGTCGAGTCGAAAGCGCCGGATCAGCTCGTCGGTCAGGCTGGACTTGCCCGCGCCGCCGGTGCCGGTGATGCCCAGCGTGGGGGTGGCGATCGTGTCGGCCCGCTTGTGCAGCTCGGCGCGCCAGGCAGCGAACTGCGCCTCGTCCATCCGGCCTTCCACGTGGCCCAACTCGAGCGCGGTGATGGCCTGGGCCAGCGCGCGGCGCGACTCGGCCAGCCGGTCGCGGGTCGCGGGGTCGGCTTCTCCCTCGCGCGCGGCGTCGGGCGCCACCAGCGCCTGGAGGTCGGCGGGCGCGAACTGCGACAGGTCGATGTCGCAGCGCCGGATCATGTCGGCGATCATCCCCTGCAAGCCCATCCGCTGGCCGTCCTCGGGGCTGTAGATGCGCTCGACGCCGTAGGCGTGCAGCTCGGCGATCTCGGCCGGCACGATCACGCCGCCGCCGCCGCCGAAGACCTTCACGTGGCCGGCGCCGGCCTCGCGCAGCAGGTCGATCATGTACTTGAAGTACTCGACGTGGCCGCCCTGATACGAGGAGATGGCGATCGCGTGCGCGTCTTCCTGCAGCGCGCAGTCGACCACCTCGCGCACCGACCGGTTGTGACCCAGGTGGATCACCTCGGCGCCCTTGCTCTGCAGGATGCGCCGCATGATGTTGATCGAGGCGTCGTGGCCGTCGAACAGCGAGGCGGCGGTCACGAAGCGCACCCGGTTCTTCATCCGGTAGTCGGCGAGCTGCTTCTGGTCGGACAGGTCGGTCATGGTCGGTTTCCTGCGCGCTGGGCGGCCGGCAGCGAACCGGGACGGCCCGGCTGGGGCCGCGATCGGTGCGAAGCCGCGGAGAATTTTCGGACGTATCGTTGGAAGTATCGCGCGGCGCGGCGGCGCCCGCGAGGCGTCACGCTAACTTACGTTGACGTAAACGTCAATTGACGCCGGCCCCAGCGGGCGCCGGCCTCAGCGCCAGCGGCGCACCTGCCAGCGCAGCAGCAGACGGTCGCGGTCGAAGATCATGACCAGCCGCAGGCGGTGGCGGTCGGGTTCGCCGCGCAGCAGCGCGAGCGCATCGGACGGCATGGCCTCGCGCAGCGCGGCCGAGTCCTGCGCCTCGCGCCAGGGCAGGCGATCGTCGGGCAGGCCCTGCAGGGCGGCCTCGTCGACCGGGTCGATGGCCTCGTAGCGCCAGCGCGCGCGGACCACGGCGGGCACCGGGTCCGGGCCGGGGGGGAGCTGGCGGGCTTCGTGAGCCGGGCCCTGCGGCGATATGTAGAGCGAGGTGATTCGCCCGCCCAGGATCCGGGTCTCGTCGAACCAGAGATCGGTCACCGCCGCCGGGGTCGTCGATTCGTAGACCAGCTCCACGCCGATCCCCGGGTCGCGCCGCAGGCAGCCGGCGAGCAGCCACGCCGTCGGCGCCAGCGCCACGCCGCGCAAGCGCTGCAGCGCGCCGCGCCGGGCGCGGTCCACCGGCGTTTCGGGCTCGGGCTTGATCAGGCCGACCTTCATCGCGCGGCCAGTTGCACGCCGTAGTTCTCGGCGAGCCATCGGGAGTAGGCGTCCAGGTCGACAGAGCCGATGATGGACAGCTTGCCGTAGGCATCGCGCTCGCGGCTGGGCGGCACGATCAGGAAAGGCTGAGAGGCCGACCAGTCCATGCCCGCGATCGGGGCGGCCCGCTGGGTGGTGCGCGACACGATCCGGCCCGAGGCGTCGCGCACGTCGACCCGGCGGTCGCCGGCCGCATCGTAGTTCCGGTCGTGCAGGATCGGCGCGTCGACCCGCTGCCAGCCGACGGGAAGCGCCTTCATCGACACGCCGGCCTGCGCGGCCATCCGGGTCATCCAGGCAAGCGAGATGTCGGACAGGTCGCCTTCGGCGTTGCCGCCGCCGACGTCGGCGTGGCTGCCCACGAATCCGCGCTCGATCACCGCCGACCCAGACGCGCCTTCCAGCGGGAACAGCGAGCGGTGCTCGTTGAGCGCGACCGCGTGATACGCGGCACCCACTGCCGAGGGGATGCCTAGCTGCCAGCGATGATTGTCGCTGCCGTTCTGCCCGAACTGCGCCACCGTGTCCCACAGCCCCAGGAAGCGCAGGTCGACGCAGAAGCCCTTCAGCCACCAGTAGCGTTCGGCATCGAGGCGCGCGACGCGGTTGACGAAGTCCCGCGCCATGGCCGCCCCGCGCGAGAAGCCGACGACGTCGATCGTGATGGTCTCGCCGATGCGACCGTCGTGCATGTAGGCGTCGAGCTCGCCGAGCATGTAGTCGACCCGGGCCCGCGCGGTGTTGGCGTTCACCGGGTCGAGCGTGTTGGCGAGGATCCCGCTGTCCGGATCGTCGAGGCCGACGCCGGTCATGTACCACTTCGCGCCCGCGTCGTAGAGCTCGAAGAACTTCCGGACGTTCGACTGGTCGTCCTGGCCCGGCGGCGTGGCCGCGTTGTTCGTGCCGTCGAAGGCGAACAGGATCAGCCCCAGCGGATCGCCGCCCAGCACCGGATTGCCGTCGGCGTAGGCGAAACGATTGAGCCCGCCGGCCAGGCCGAGCGGATCGGGCTCCAGGTAGCGCCCGGTGACGGGGTCGTAGCTGCGCTGGTAGTTGTCGTGAAGCCCGGTCTCGGGATCGTGATGCTGGCCGGCGAATCGCAGCGGCTGGCGCAGCGGGCCGCCCTCGGCCGCGAGCCCGCCGAAGGCCAGGTACTCGCCCTGCCAGACCCGGCGGCCGGCCGAATCGGTGGCCGCATGCGGCGTGCCGAGGTGATCGGCGTGCAGCCAGGACACGACGGGGCCGGAGGCATGCATGTCGACGATCGCGACCGGCGCGCCCATCCAGCGCAGGTAGTGGCGGCGCAGGCCGCCGCCCTGTCCGGTTTCGGCGGCCAGCGCGCGACCGCGATAGAGGTAGCCGGTCTCGCTTGCGCCGACCCGCCGCGAGATCCGCTCGCCGGCGGCGTTGTACGCATAGCGAGCCACCGGGCGCGCTCGATCGACCACCTCGACGATGCGGCCCGCCGCCCCGCGGCGAAGCTCGAGGCCGCCGTGGCGCAGCACTCTCCCGTCGGCGTCGCGCGGCGGCGGGTCGCGGTCGGCCGTCCAGTCCTGGCCATCGCGGCCCCGGGCATAGCGCAGCTCGCCGGCGAGGTCCCAGGCGAAGAACTCGCGCACCGGCCCGTCGAAGCCGGGTCTCTCGTCGACGATGAGCCGGCCGAGCGCGTCCCAGCCCAGGCGCCGCTCCTGGCCGGAATCCGAGATGCTGGCCGGCAGTCCGTCGGCGCGCCATCGATAGCGCCAGGCCGGCAGGGGTTCGCGCCCCCGCCAGATCCATTCGAGCGGCCTGCCGGCGGCATCGTCGCGGCGCTCGAAGCGGGTGCCGTTCCCGTAGCGCCAGGCAACGGCGCGGCCGCCGCGGTAGCGCACCGCATCGACGATCGGGACGCCGGCGGCGCCACGCGAGGCGGCAAAGCGCATCGCGATCGGCCGGCCCTCGCGGTCGTAGTCGTAGTCGATCCGGC
>MEEC01000262.1 GCA_001724315.1 Lautropia sp. SCN 70-15
CATCAAGCATCACAACCTCGACCCCAAACCGCTGAAATGGAAGTACGCTGATCCATCGCGTCGGATCCGGTGCAATTCATCTGTTTCAGTGAACTAGCGCGGCCGCCAGCGCGACAGCAGCAGCGCGTTGGTCATCACGCTGACCGAGCTCATGGCCATGGCCGCGCCCGCCACGACCGGGCTCAGCAGCCCGACTGCCGCCAGCGGGATGCCGACCGCGTTGTAGAAGAAGGCCCAGAAGAGGTTCTGGCGGATCTTCGCGTAGGTGCGGTCCGAGATCTCGAGCGCCGCCGGCACCAGCCGCGGATCGCCCCGCATCAGCGTGAGGCCGGCGGTGTGCATGGCCACGTCGGTGCCGTTGCCCATCGCGATGCCCACATCGGCCGCGGCGAGCGCCGGCGCGTCGTTCACGCCGTCGCCGACCATGGCCACCGTGTGCCCGCCTTGCTGCAACCGCCTGACATGGCCGGCCTTGTCGGCCGGCAGCACGTCGGCCACGACCTCGTCGAGCCCCAGCGCGCGGGCGACCGCCTCGGCCGCGCCGCGGTTGTCGCCGGAGATCATCACCGTGCGCACGCCGCGCGCGCGAAGCAGCGCGATCGCCTGGGCGGCGCCCTCCTTGGGCGCGTCGCCGAAGGCCAGCAGCGCGAGCACGCTCGCCCGACCCTGCGTTCCCCCGTGCGTGCCGGCAGCGGCGCCCGCGCCCTCGGCATGCTCGATCAGCCAGGACACCGACGCGCCCTCGCGCTGGAGCGCGTCGGCCCGTTCGCCGAGACTGGCGGGATCGGCGCCCTGCTCTTCCAGCCAGCGCCGGCTGCCGATCGACAGGCGCCGCCCCCCGACGCGCCCGGTGACGCCCTTGCCGGGAACCGCCTGCACGTCGTCCGCCGCACCGATGGCCAGGCCGCGCTCCCGCGCGGCCTCGACCACCGCGCGGGCGAGCGGATGCTCGCTGCCCGACTGGAGCCCGGCCGCCAGCGCCAGGGCGGCCTCGGCCGGCGCGCCGTCCGCGGCCTCGAAGGCCAGCAGCCGGGGCTTGCCCACGGTCAGCGTGCCGGTCTTGTCGAAGGCGACCGTGTCGACCCGGTGCGCGATCTCGAGCGCCTGCGCGTCCTTGATCAGCACGCCGTGGCGGGCCGCCACGCCGGTGCCGGCCATGATCGCGGCCGGCGTGGCCAGGCCCAGGGCGCAGGGGCAGGCGATGACCAGCACCGACACCGCGGCGATCAGCGCCGGCTCGACGCCCTTGCCGGCCAGCAGCCAGCCGGCCAGCGTGAGCGCGGCGATCACGATCACCACCGGCACGAAGACCGCCGACACCCGGTCGACGATCCGCTGGATCGGCGCCTTGGCCGCCTGGGCGTCCTCGACCATCCGGATGATCCGCGCCAGCACCGTCTCGGTGCCCACCGCGGTGGCCAGCATCACGATCCGGCCGTCGCCGTTGATCGAGCCGCCGGTGAGCCGGTCGCCCACCGATCGCGAGACCGGCAGGGGCTCGCCGGTGAGCATCGACTCGTCGACCTGGGTGTGGCCCTCGGCCAGCTCCCCGTCCACCGGGATCCGCTCGCCCGGGCGCACGACCAGCCGGTCGCCCGCCGCCACCTGGGCCAGCGGCACCTCGACTTCCGCGCCCTCGCGCAGCAGGCGGGCCACGTCGGGGCGCAGCGCCTGCAACGCGCGGATCGCCGCCGTGGTGCGCCGGCGGGCCCGCGCCTCCAGCCACTTGCCGAGCAGGACCAGCGTGATGACCACCGCCGAGGCCTCGTAATAGAGATGCGGCATGGTCCCCGGCTCGGCGGTCAGCCAGAGCCAGGTCGACAGGCCCCAGCCGGCGCTCGTGCCGATCGCCACCAGCAGGTCCATGTTGCCGGTGCCGGCCCGCAGCGCGTGCCAGCCCGCCTTGTAGAAACGCGCGCCCAGCAGGAACTGCACCGGCGTGGCGAGCAGGAACTGGGCCCAGGCCGGAAGCATCCAGTGGCGGCCGAACAGGTCGCCCACCATCGGCACGACCAGCGGCAGCGAAAGCAGGCCCCCGATCAGCACCGGCGCCGCGCGCCGCCACTCGGCAGCGCCGCCCTCCTCCGCGGCCTCGCCGCCGGCCGCGGTGTCGACCCGGCGGGCACCGTAGCCAGCCTTGGCGACGGCCCCGACCAGCGCAGCGTCGACGTCGGCCTCGTTGCCGCCCAACACCGACACCCGCGCGGACTCGCCTGCCAGGTTCACGCTGGCGTCGAGCACGAAGGGCAGCTTGCGCAAGGCCTTCTCGACACGCGACACGCAGGAGGCGCAGGTCATGCCCTCGATCTTCAGGTCCACGCTGCGGGTCGGCGTGGCGTAGCCGGCCTTCGACACCGCGGCCGCCAGCGCGGCCGGGTCCAGGGCGGCGCCGGTCACCGCGGCCGACTCGGTGGCCAGGTTCACCGAGACCTTCTCGACGCCCGGCACCCGCGCGAGCGCCTTTTCCACGCGGGCCACGCACGAGGCGCAGGTCATCCCCTCGATCGGCAGGTTCAGCGCCACCGGGGACGAGCCCGGCTTTCTTCCTGTCGCCACGGCCGGTACCGCGGCGGTCTGGGTATTCATTTCACGGCCTCCTGAAGCTTTCCCGGAAGCATCAAGCCTCCCATGATGGGAAGGTCAAGCGGAAGTCGACCTCGATCACGATTCGTCGAAAAAAATCGCACCAGACTGGCTCCGCAGGCACCGCAACGGTGCCGCAGCGCACCACTGCGTGCTAGATTTCGCGTCCCGATCAATTTTCATCCGGTTGTCACTGAAATGTCCGATACCGCCGCCCTCGAGCCGAGCCCCACCGGTACTGCCTCTCTCCCGGAATTCCTCGAACGGCTCAAGGCGCGAGACCCGGCACAACCGGAGTTCCACCAGGCCGTCAAGGAAGTCTTCGAGAGCATCTGGCCCTTCATCCAGGCCAACCCGAAGTACCAGCGCGACGCCCTGCTCGAGCGGCTCGCCGAGCCCGAGCGGGTGATCATGTTCCGCGTGCCCTGGGTCGACGACAAGGGGCAGGTCCACGTCAACCGCGGCTTCCGCGTCCAGATGAACAGCGCGATCGGCCCCTACAAGGGCGGCATCCGCTTCCACCCGTCGGTGAACCTGAGCATCCTCAAGTTCCTGGCCTTCGAGCAGACCTTCAAGAACTCGCTGACCACGCTGCCCATGGGCGGCGGCAAGGGCGGGTCCGACTTCGACCCGAAGGGCCGCAGCGACATGGAGGTCATGCGCTTCTGCCAGTCCTTCATGGCCGAGCTGCACAAGCACATCGGCGCCGACGTGGACGTGCCTGCCGGCGACATCGGCGTGGGCGGGCGCGAGGTCGGCTACATGTTCGGCATGTACAAGAAGCTCGAGGGCGAGTTCAGCTCGGTGCTGACCGGCAAGGGCGTGCCCTTCGGCGGCAGCCTGATCCGCCCTGAGGCCACCGGTTACGGCACCGTGTACTTCGCCGAGGACATGCTGATGCGCCGCAGCCAGTCGCTGGAAGGCATGCGCGTGGTGATCTCCGGCTCGGGCAACGTCGCGCAGTACGCGGCGCAGAAGGCGATGCATCTGGGCGCCAAGGTCATCGCAACTTCTGACTCCACGGGCACGGTGCACATCCCGAACGGCATGACCGACGAGGACTGGCTCGCGCTGGTGGAGCTGAAGGAAGTCCGCCGCGGCCGCATCTCGGAATTCGCCAGCGAGCGCGGGTACGAATTCATGGCGGGCAAGCGGCCGTGGCACATCCCCTGCGACATCGCACTGCCCTGCGCCACCCAGAACGAACTCGACGAGAACGACGCGCGCACCCTGGTCAAGAACGGCTGCTTCTGCGTGGCCGAGGGCGCCAACATGCCGGCCACCCTGGATGCGGTGCACGTCTTCCGCGACGCCGGCGTGCTGTTCGCGCCGGGCAAGGCGGCCAACGCCGGCGGCGTGACCGTGTCGGGCCTGGAGATGAGCCAGAACGCGATCCGCCTGTCCTGGACCCGCGACGAGGTGGACCGCCGCCTGCGCGAGATCATGGCCTCGATCCACGCCGCCTGCCTGGAGCACGGCCTGGGCAAGGGCAAGGACGGCGGCGTGGACTACGTGGCCGGCGCCAACATCGCCGGCTTCGTGAAGGTGGCCGACGCGATGATCGGGCAGGGCGTGGTCTGAGCGCCGAAGGCGGCCGGCCTGGCCGCCGCGATGCCCACGAGAGGAGGCGCCCGGCGGGGCGCCTCTTTTTTTGGCGGGCGCCCCTGTTCCCTCGGGTTTGCCCGCGCGATCTCCGCGGTACTATCGATCGCCCTGAACAAACCCCCGAGAGGAGACAGAACCATGTGGAAATCCGCAACGAGCACGACCGCGGCAGCGATCCTGCTGGCCGCGTCGGCAGCGCTGGCGCCGCAGACTTCGCAGGCGCAGTCCTATCCGGAGAAATCGATCCGGCTGATCGTGCCGTACGCACCCGGCGGCGCGACCGACATCATCGGCCGAGCCACGGCCGAGGAGCTCACGAAAACACTCGGACAGCCGGTCGTCGTCGACAATCGACCCGGCGCCGGCGCCAACCTCGGCTCGGAGATGGCCGCGAAGTCCGCGCCGGACGGCTACACCGTGCTGGTATCGGCGAGCAGCCTGCACGGCATCACCCCCTTCCTGTACACGAAGCTGAACTACGACCCGAACAAGGACCTCGCTCCGGTGATCGTTCTCGCCCAGTTCAGCAACGTGCTGGTGGTGAACCCGAACGTCAAGGCCAATTCGGTGCAGGAACTGATCGCGCTGGCCAAGGCGAACCCCGGCAAGCTCACCTGCGCCTCGAGCGGCGCCGGATCGTCGATCCACATGTCCTGCGAGATGTTCAAGCACATGCTGGGGCTGGACATCACGCACGTGCCCTACAAGGGCAGCGCGCCGGCCGTGACCGACCTCATCGGCGGGCAGGTCGACATGATGTTCGACAACATCCCTTCGTCGATCTCGCACATCCGCGCGGGCAAGCTGCGCGCGCTCGCCACCACCGGCGCCAAGCGCGCCGCGTCGTTGCCCGACCTGCCGACCCTGGACGAGAGCGGCGTGAAGGGCTACCTGTCCGGCGCGTGGTTCGGCCTGGTGGTGCCCACCGGCACGCCTCCCGCGATCATCGCAAGGCTCAACGCGGAGGGCCAGAAAGCCGTGCAGTCGCCCGCCTTCGTCAAGCGCATGAACGACCTCGGATACGAGATCGTCGGCGGCACGCCCGAACAGATGGCCGCGATGATCAAGGACGAGTACGAGCGCTGGGGCCCGATCGTCAAGGCCTCGGGCGCCAAGGTCAACTGAGCGTCGACGCGGAGCCCGCCCCATGTCCCGTTTGAAGATGCTCCCGCCGCAGCCCGAGGACCCGGCGCTCGCGGCGATGTTCGACGAGGTTCGGGCGCGGGGCGTGCGCGTGCCGAACCTGTACCGCGTGATCGGCCACGCCCCCGCCATGCTTCGCGCCTGGCTGGATTTCGCCTGGCCCTTGCGGCTCGAGGCGAAGTCCTCGCGCCGGCTGCGGGAACTGCTGATCCTGCGTGGCGCGCAAGTGTCGGGCGCCCACTACGAGTGGGTGCACCACACGGCGATGGCACTGGCGGCCGGTGTCACGCAGGCGCAGATCGACGCGCTGGCCGATTGGCGAAGCTCGGCGCTGTTCGACGCGCAGGAGAAGGCGGTGCTTCGGCTCGCGCAGGAGGTCACCGAGGGGCCCGCTGCCTCGGCCGAGGCGATCGATGCGCTGAAGCAGCAGGGCTTCGACGAGGAGCAGATCGTGGAGCTCACGCTCACCGCGAGCTTCTACGTCTGCGTGTCGCGCTTCCTGCAGTCGATGGACGTGCCACTCGAGGGCCCCGAGCAAGGGTAGCGGCCAGATACATTTGGCCCAATGTTTGTGCTAGAATTTCGCCTCTTTCACAGTTCGAAAGTCGGTCCCCAAGTCGGGGCAGACCGCCGAGGCGCGCATGCAGCGCCCTGCCGGTCGGGTCCGATCGCCGCGCCGAGCGCGCAAGACCGCGACCACCGACCCGATCCGATTCCGACCCGCGCGCCAGGCCGATGGCGCCGCGCTCTGGCGCCTGGTGAAAGCCACCGGCCAGCTGGAACTGAACTCCGCCTATTTCTACCTGCTGTTCGCCACCGATTTCGGCGACACGTGCTTGGTGGCCGAACGCGACGACGAAGTCGTCGGCGCCGTCATCGGCTACCACCCTCCCCGGCAACCCGACACCGCCTTCGTCTGGCAGGTCGGCGTGCTGCCGGCGCTGCGCGGCCAGGGGCTGGGCCAGCGCCTCCTCGACCAGTGGCTGGCGCTTCCGGCCAACCGCACGTGCCTCTGGGTGACCGCCACGGTCGACGAGGACAACCTCGCCTCACGCGCCCTGTTCGGCGGATTCGCGCGCCGGCACGGCACCGAATGCGTGGTGTCGCCGCTGTTCACGCCCGAGCAGTTCCCGAATCCGCACCCGGCCGAGCCCCTGCTGCGGATCGGACCGATCGATCGCAAGGCCGCCGCCCGCGAAGAAGGTTCGCGGCAGGACCCGCAGCGTCGCGAACTCGCCGCACAGGACGCTTCCTGACGGCACCCAGGGCCGCGCGCGCTTCGCGCGGCCTTCGGCCACAGGCCGGAGCCGGTGTTTCCGGCCCGGCCATGTCATCGGCAGGCGCCGCCCCAGGCGGCGCCCCGGACAACCATCACAGAGGGGAATCCATGAACACCTTCGAGAAACACGAATCCGAGGTCCGCGGCTATTGCCGCAGCTTTCCCGCGGTCTTCGCATCGGCCAAGGGCGCCTGGATGACCGACGACAAGGGCAAGCGCCACCTGGACTTCTTCGCCGGCGCCGGCGTGCTGAACTACGGCCACAACCCGGATCGGATGAAGCAGGCCCTGCTCGCATACATCGAGCGCGACGGCATCACCCACACGCTGGACATGTACAGCGAGGCCAAGGAAGCCTTCATCCGCCGCTTCGACGAGGTGATCCTGAAGCCGCGCGGGCTCTCCTACAAGTTCCAGTTCCCCGGCCCCACCGGCACCAACGCGGTCGAGGCCGCGCTGAAGCTCGCGCGCAAGGTCACCGGCCGCCAGGAGATCGTGGGCTTCACCAACGCCTTCCACGGCATGACGCTGGGCTCGCTGTCGGTCACCGGCAACGGCTTCAAGCGCGCCGGCGCCGGCGTGCCGCTGACGCACACGTCCGCAGTGCCCTTCGACGGCTACCTGGGCCAGGACACCGACACGCTCGACTACTTCGAGGCGATGCTGGTCGACAACGGCAGCGGCCTGGAAGTCCCGGCGGCGGTCATCGTGGAAACGGTGCAGGCCGAGGGCGGCGTCAACGTGGCCAGCGTGGAATGGCTGCGCCGGCTGCGCGAGATCACCGCGAAGCACGGCATCGTGATGATCGTGGACGACATCCAGGTCGGCTGCGGGCGCACCGGCCGGTTCTTCAGCTTCGAGGAAGCCGGCATCGTGCCCGACATCGTCACGCTGTCGAAGTCGCTGTCCGGCTACGGCCTGCCGCTGGCGCTGGTGCTGATCAAGCCCGAACTCGACCAGTGGGCGCCGGGCGAGCACAACGGCACCTTCCGCGGCCACTGCCCGGCCTTCGTCACCGCCACCGCGGCGCTCGACTACTGGACCGACGACAAGCTGACCCGCTCGGTCGAAGCCAAGAGCGCGCTGGTGCGCGAGCGCCTGGAGAAGATGGTCAAGCGGATCGGCGTGGAGGCCACCGTGCGCGGGCGCGGTCTCATCTACGGCGTGGACTTCGCCGACGCGTCGATCGCCGGCAAGGTCTCGGCCGCCTGCTTCGAGCGCGGCCTGATCCTCGAGACCGCGGGAATCGACGACCAGGTGCTCAAGCTGCTGCCCAGCCTGACCATCGACGAGGCCGACCTGAAGAAGGGCCTGGACATCATCGAGGCGAGCCTTGAGGCGGTCCTGGGCCGCGCCGTCCGCAAGGCGGCCTGAACGCGCCGGCCATTCCCGAGTGCGCGGCACGATCGCTGCCTTCGCCGCGCGCATCCACGAACGAACTCCGGAGAAACAGAACATGATCGTGAAGCACCTCGACGACGTCATCGGCACCGCGGCAGACGTCGACACCGAAGGCTGGACCGCCCGGCGCCTGATCTACAAGGACGCCGGCATGGGCTACTCGGTGAACGACACCATCATCAAGCCGGGCGCCGAGCTCACGATGCACTACAAGAACCACCTGGAAACGGTGTATTGCATCGAGGGCGAAGGCCAGATCACCGACCTGGCCAGCGGCGAGACCCACGACATCCGCCCCGGCACGCTGTACGCGCTGAACAAGCACGACAAGCACGTGCTGCGCGCCAACAAGGGCTCGCACATGCGGATGGTCTGCGTGTTCAACC
>MEEC01000263.1 GCA_001724315.1 Lautropia sp. SCN 70-15
TCGAGGACTACACCTCGCACAACACGCGGCGGCTGACCGTCGAGCAGGTGAAGGAAATCGTCGGGGGGCTGGCCATCGTGCGGGAGGCGATGAATGCTTAAGGTGATGACGATCGTCGGGACGCGTCCCGAGATCATCCGCCTGTCGCGGGTCATCGCGGCGCTCGACCGCTACTGCGACCACGTGCTGGTCCATACCGGCCAGAACTACGACTTCGAGCTCAACCAGGTCTTCTTCGACGAACTCGGCATCCGCGCACCCGATCACTTTCTGTCGGCGGCAGGCGAGACGCCCGCGGCCACGATCGGCAAGGTGATCATGTCGGCCGACGAGGCGCTCGCGCGCGAGAAGCCCGATGCGGTGCTGATCCTCGGCGACACCAACAGCAGCCTGGCGGCCATCGCCGCCAAGCGCCGCAAGATCCCGATCTTCCACATGGAGGCGGGCAATCGCTGCTTCGACATGCGGGTGCCCGAGGAGATCAACCGGCGCATCGTCGACCACGTGGCCGACATCAACCTGACCTACAGCCAGATCGCCCGCGAGTACCTGCTGCGCGAGGGCCTGCCGCCCGACCGCGTGATCGTGACCGGCAGTCCGATGCGCGAGGTGCTCGATCACTATCGCGACCGGATCGCCGCATCCGATGCGCTCGACCGGCTGGGCCTGCAGCCCCGCGAGTATTTCCTGGTGAGCTCGCATCGCGAGGAGAACGTCGACGACCCGGACAGGCTTCGGATGCTGCTCGGCGTGCTGGAGTCGCTCGCCGCGGACTACGGCGTGCCGGTGATCGTCTCCACGCATCCGCGCACCCGCGCGCGGCTCGAGGCGTTCGGAGCGACGCGCTCCGAGCGCGTGCGCTTTCTGAAGCCCTTCGGCTTTCCCGACTACGTGCGGCTGCAGTGCGAGGCCCGTGCGGTGCTCTCCGACAGCGGCACGATCACCGAGGAATCGTCGATCCTGAACTTCCCGGCGCTGAACCTGCGCGACGTCCACGAGCGCCCCGAGGGTGTGGAAGAGGCTGCGGTGATGATGGTCGGCCTCGATTACGACCGCATTCGCGACGGCCTGCGGATTCTCGACCCGCAGCCGCGCGGCGAGGACCGTCTGCTGCGGATGGTGGACGACTACCAGCCCGACAACGTGTCGGAGAAGGTTGTGCGCATCCTGGTCAGCTACACCGACTACGTGAACCGGCAGGTCTGGCGCCGGCCGGGCTGACGCGGCGATGGATCCGATGTCAGGCGCGGGCGCGCCGCGCGGCAGCGAGGCCGCAACCTCGCGCGGCCGGGTGCTGGTGACCGGCGCTACCGGCTTCGTCGGCGCCGCGCTGGTCCCGGCGTTGCAGGCGCGCGGCTGGCGGGTCCGGGCGGCGATGCGCTCTCCCGGGCGAACGGCCGCCGACGAGGAGGCGGTCGTCGGATCCCTGGGCGAGCCGTTCGACTGGGCGCCGGCCTTGCATGGCGTGGATCGTGTCGTTCATCTCGCCGCCCGCGTCCACGTGATGCAGGACACCGCAGCCGATCCGCTCGCCGAGTTCCGCCGCACGAACGTGGCGGGCACGCTGGCCCTGGCCGGGGCAGCCGCCGACGCCGGCGTGCGCCGGTTCGTGTTCGTGAGCTCGATCAAGGTCAATGGCGAGGGCACGCGCGAAGGCGTCCCCTTCGGCGCCGACGACCCGCCCGCGCCGGTCGATCCCTATGGCGTGTCCAAGCGCGAGGCCGAGGACGCGCTGTTCCAGATCGGCCGCAGCACCGGCATGGAGGTCGTCGTGGTGCGCCCGCCGCTGGTCTACGGCCCGGGCGTCAAGGCGAACTTCGAGGCGATGATGCGCTGGCTGATGCGCGGCCTTCCCTTGCCACTGGGCGCGGTTCGCAACCGTCGCACGCTGGTCGGCCTCGACAACCTGGTCGACTTGATCGCCACCTGCCTCGAGCATCCGGCCGCGACCGGCGAAATCTTCCTGGCCGGTGACGCCGAGGACCTGTCCACGACCGACCTGCTTCGCAGGCTGGCCGCCGCGCTGGGCGTGCGCCCCCGGCTGCTGCCTGTGCCCGCCGCGCTGCTGGAGTCCGCCGCCGCCCTGCTCGGCAAGCGGGCGGTCGCGAGGCGGCTGTGCGGGAATCTCCAGGTCGACATCGGCAAGGCGCGCCGTCTTCTCGCCTGGACGCCGCCGGTTCCGGTCGACGAAGGCCTGCGCCGCACCGCCGAGCACTTTCTCGCGCAGAGGCGATCGTGAGTGGCTGGCTCCTGCTCTTGCTTGCCGGCGTGGTGTCGGCGCTGATGACCGGCCTGGTCCGGCGTTACGCGCTGGCGCGCAGCATCCTCGACGTCCCGAATGCGCGCAGCTCGCACACCGCGCCCACGCCGCGCGGCGGCGGCGTCGCGATCGTGCTGGCCACGCTGGCGGCCCTTCCGGTGCTCGCTGCCGCCGGGTCGCTCCCGTGGGCCGCGCTGTGGGCGCTTTGGGGCGCCGGCGGCTTCGTCGCCCTGGTCGGTTTCCTGGACGACCACGGACACATTGCCGCGCGCTGGCGTCTGCTCGCGCACTTCGCCGCGGCGGCCTGGGCGCTGGCCTGGCTGGGCGGCGCGCCGCCGCTGCTCGTATTCGGCGTGTCGTTCGATCTGGGCTGGCTCGGCGTGCTGCTCGCGGCGGTCTACCTCGTCTGGCTGCTCAACCTTTACAACTTCATGGACGGCATCGACGGGATCGCGAGCGTGGAGGCGATCGCGGTCGGCGTCGGCGGTGCGCTCCTGTACGCGCTGATCGGGCACCCCGGGCTGGCGATGGCGCCGCTCGCGCTGGCGGCCGCGGCCGGCGGGTTCCTGCTCTGGAACTTCCCGCCGGCGCGGATCTTCATGGGCGATGCCGGCAGCGGCTTCCTCGGCATCGTGCTGGGCGTGCTGTCGCTGCAGGCCGCCTGGCAGGCGCCACAGCTGCTCTGGAGCTGGGCGATCCTGCTCGGCGTGTTCGTGGTCGATGCCACGCTCACACTGCTGCGCCGCCTGCTGCGCGGCGAGAAGGTCTACGAGGCCCATCGCAGCCACGCCTACCAGCATGCCTCGAGGCGCTACGGCCGGCACCTGCCGGTCACGCTGGCCGTGGCGGCGATCGACCTCTTCTGGCTGCTGCCGATCGCGCTCTGGGTCGGCTCGGGCGGGCTGGACGGCCTGCTGGGCGTGACGATCGCCTATGTGCCGCTGCTGGCGCTCGCGGTGAAGTTTCGCGCGGGCATGCCCGAATCGGGGCCGGCGTGATGCGCCCGCTGCTCATCGTCGGCGCGGGCGGGCACGGTCGCGCGGTGGCCGAGGCGGTGCTGATGGGCTCGGACTGGTCGCTTGCCGGCTTCGTCGACGACGGCTGGCCCGGCCTTCGAGAGGTCTGGGGCCATCCGGTCATCGGCAGCACCGACGCCCTGGCTTCCCGCCGCGAACGCGCGCACTGCGCCATCGTGGCCATCGGCAACAACGCGGTTCGCGAGGCGCTGCATCGGCGGCTGCTGGAGGCCGGCTTCGAGCTGGCCACCGTGATCCACCCCAAGGCGCTCGTCTCGCCCCGGGCGAAGCTGGGCGCCGGCTGCGCGGTCATGGCCGGCGCGATCGTCGGCACCGAGGCGGTGCTCGGCGAGGGGGCGATCGTCAACTGCGGGGCGATCGTCGACCACCATTGCCGGGTCGAGGACTTCGGTCATCTCGGCACGGGCGCCTGCATGGCGGGCGGGGCGGTGCTCGGGCGCGGCGCGTGGATGCAGGCGGGGGCGGCGCTGGGCTATGGCGTTCAGGTTGCGGCCGGCGACGTGCTGTCGCCGGGCGAGTCACGTGGGTTGGCCGTAAAATGACCGTTTTCGGAGAGCACCGAAGCCACGAGTCCCGTAGCCGTTTGCGCGGGCTCCGAAACTCCCTCTAGCGATGCGCACTTCTCATCGAGCCTTCCTGGTCTTCCTCTTCGACCTGGTCGCGCCGGTTTTCGCCTGGGCGGGCGCCTTCCTGCTTCGCTTCAACTTCCAGTGGCCCTACTGGTACCACGAGGTGATCTTCGCGGGGCTTCTGATCCTGATCCCTATCCATGCGCTCGCCTGCCGCTGGGCGGGGCTGTATCGGGGGCTCTGGATCTTCGCCAGCCTGCCGGATTTGAAGCGGGTGCTGCGCGCAGTGCTCCTGTCGTCACTTGCATTGCTGGCCTTCGTGGCGGTCTACCGGGGCGATCTGGTCACCCCGCGCTCCACACTGGTGCTGTACCCCTTGCTGCTGGTCGCATGGATGGCAGGCGGCCGTGTCGCCTACCGAATGACCAAGGAATACCGGCTCTACGGCGGCCTGGTTGCCCAGGGCAAGCCGGTGATCATCGTCGGCGCCGGCCGGGGCGGGGCGATGCTGGTGCGCGAGCTCGAGCGCAGTCCGGATTGGCGGGTGGTCGGCCTGGTCGATGACGATCCCTACAAGTGGGGGCGCGAGCTGCTGGGCTGCCCGGTGTTCGGTGGCATCGACAAGTTGCCGCAGGTGATCGAATCCGAGAAGGCGCGCCATGTGATCCTGGCCATGCCCTCGGTGGCCACGCAGATCAAGCGGCGGGCGGCCGACCTGGCGGTAAAGTCCGGCGCGCATGTATTCACCGCGCCCGGGCTCGAGGACGTCATGGCAGGGCGGGTCGCGATCTCGTCGATCCGGCCCCTCGAGATCGACGACCTGCTGGGGCGCGAGCCGGTGGAGATCGACTCGGCTCACGTGGGCGCGATGCTCGGTGGGAAGGTGGTGATGGTCACCGGCGCAGGCGGTTCGATCGGCAGCGAGCTTTGCCGTCAGCTCGCGAAGTTCTCTCCGAGCGTGCTGGTCCTGTTCGAGCAGAGCGAGTTCGCGCTGTACACGCTCGAGCAATGGTTCTCCGAGCACATGCCGGACCTTGCGATCGTGCCACTCGCTGGCGACGTCAAGGATGCCGCCCGGGTCGACGAGGTTTTCGCGCAGCACCGGCCCCAGGTCGTTTTCCACGCCGCCGCCTACAAGCATGTCCCGCTGATGGAGGTCGGGAACGCCTGGCAGGCGGCGCGCAACAACGTGCTGGGTACCTTGTGTGTGGCCCAGGCCGCGCAGCGGCATGGCGCCGAGCGCTTTGTGTTGATCTCGACCGACAAGGCCGTGAATCCCACCAATGTGATGGGCGCGACCAAGCGGCTGGCGGAAATGCTGTGCGAGGCCTTGCAGGCGCGCAGCGGTTCCACCCATTTCGCGATGGTGCGTTTCGGAAACGTGCTGGGCAGCGCCGGCAGCGTGATCCCGAAGTTCCAGGCGCAGATCGCGCGCGGCGGGCCGATCACCGTCACGCACCCGGAGATCACCCGCTACTTCATGTCGATTCCGGAGGCGGCGCAGTTGGTGCTGCAGGCGGCATCGATGGGCGAGCGCGGAGAGATCTTCGTGCTCGACATGGGCGAGCCAGTGAAGATCGTCGATCTCGCCCGGAACATGATCCGGTTGTCGGGCTATTCCGAGGACGACATCCGGATAGAGTTTTCGGGGCTGCGGCCTGGCGAGAAGCTCTACGAGGAGCTGTTGGCCGATTCGGAAGCAACCCGCGAGACGCCGCACCCGAAGCTTCGGATCGCTGGCTCGCGGCCGACGGCGCCGCTGCTGCTCGAGGAGGTGGCGTCATGGCTGGACGGTGTCGCCCCTGTCCCCGACGATTCTGTGCGGCAGGCCTTGCACCGGTGGATTCCCGAGTACGTGCCTTATGAATCGAGGCAGCCCTTGCGGGTGGTGGCCGGGCTCGAGCTTGATGGTGAAGCCAGAGCGACACGGATGACCGGAGAGGCGTGATCACACGAGGCTGTGCACGATGATCCTCGTCACCGGCGGGGCTGGCTTTATCGGCGCGAATTTCATTCTTGACT
>MEEC01000264.1 GCA_001724315.1 Lautropia sp. SCN 70-15
AGGACGCCAGGGCATCCGGCGCCATCGCCGCGACCTGCCCGGTCAGCCGGGCGGCAAAGGCGTCGAGCTCGGGCCCGGGCACCGTCCACTGAACGAGACCGATTTCGCGCGCCTCGGTCCCCGAGACGGCCTCGCCGGCCAGGATCAGCCGGCGCGCGACGCCGGTGCCGCACAAGCGAGACAGACGCTGCGTGCCGCCCGCGCCAGGAAGCAGCCCCAGCCTGGCCTCGGGCAGGCCAAGTTGCGCCTCGGCCGCGGCGACCCTGAGGTCGCACGCAAGGGCCAGTTCGAGCCCGCCGCCGAAGGCCGAGCCCCCGACCGCGGCGATGGTCACCTGCGGCAGGCCTTCGATCCGGTCGTAGAGCCGCTGCATCCGGCGGATAGTCTCGATCATCTCCGCGGGGCCGGCCTCGCTTTCGAAGCAGTCCCGCATCAGCTTCAGGTCCGCTCCGGCGGAAAAGAGACGCTGCGCCGAGCGCACCAGCACCGCTGCAACCCCGGGGCGTCCGGCCAGCTCGTCGAGCACCTCGTCGAAGCGCGCAATCCATTCGCGATTGATCGCGTTGACAGGCGCGCGATCGAGGGTGATCACGAGGGTCGATCGCTCGAATTCGTGTTTGATCATTTTATTGAATGAACGATCATTCATAATATTGAAAGTTATCGGACAACGCGCGCCGCGTCAAGCGGACACGCCTCCGGGGTCGCCGTCAGCCCGTCGCGGTCGCGGCAGGCTCCGGTGCCGGCTTCCCGCGCGAAGCCAGGAACCGGCCGTACTGGATCTTTCCCTTGCGCGTCGCAAGGGCGTGGACGAAGAAGTCGAAGCCCTCGTCCACGTATTCGTCGATCGTCGCGAACTGGCTCAGGCGCCAGTACTTGAGGGACCACGCGTGCGCATGGAGCACGAGACGGTAGGTCAGCAGCTCGACGTTGGCGTCCCGGAACAGGCCGGCCTCGATGCATGCGCGGATCCGCGCCGCCATCAGCTCGTTCGTCGCCAGCTCCGCCTGCTTGATGTACTCGCGATATTCGCGAGGCAGCGACATCGTCGACCGGTAGGCCAGGACCGCCGCGTCGCGATGCCGGTCAACCACGCGGCAGTACGTGTCGAGCGCGGCGTAGAGCCGGCTGAGCGGCTCCGTGCCGTCGCGGCTCGACTCGAGCTCGCGGCGAAACCGCTCCATCACGAACATCAGCGCAAGAAGCAGCACGTCTTCCTTGGTCTCGGCGTACTGATAGATCAGGCCCGTGCTGACGCCGGCCTTGCGCGCGATCTCCTGGATCGTCGTCCGATAGAACCCCTGGACCGAGAAGAGCTCGACGGCGGCCGCGACGATCTGTTCGCGCCGCCGCTGGACCAGCGCGACGTCGGTGACCTGGCTCTTGACGACGGTCGCGTCGAACGGCCTGGGGACCGTGGACGGGGACTTCTTTTTCATGGGTGCAGCATCCTGGTTCCGGGGGTGCGATGTTACAGAGTCGGCGCGGCAGCTTCCGGCTGGACGCGCAGGCGCTTCCAGAGGCCGCTCGCCGTCAGCAGGACACGCTCGCCGCAGCGCACCGATCCTCGCACGAACACGATCGAGCGCGTGATCCGCGTCACCGTGGCCTCGCCCTCGACCAGTTCCCCGGGGCGGGCGCCGTCCACCAGATCGCAGTTCAGGCTGACGGTCGCCACCTCGAGCGAGCCGACCGCACGCTGGACGGTCAGGCCCAGCGCCTGGTCGGCGAAGGTCATCAACATTCCGCCGTGCATCACGCCGCGGGCGTTGCAGTGGCGCTCTCCCGCGCGGAAGGCGAAACCGCTGCCGTCGAGCTTGATGTAGAGCGGTCCGAGCGGCCGGGTGAAGGGGCCGTCCGGCATGTCGCACACTCGGTAGCCCGTGGGCGGGTCGCCGGGCAGCTCGTCGTTCATCGTTCGCCTCCTCTCGAGGGTTTCAAGAACGCACCGGGCCGTCGCGAGCGGCCCTGCCGCAGGCGGTCTCTAGGACGATCTTCCCGATCGCCCGCCGCCCGGCGATGGCCTCCAGCGCCTCCGACACCCGCTCCATCGGCACGACCGAACTGACCGGGGGATCGAGCCGCCCTTCCCTCCAGAAACCGAAGATGCGGGCCTGGGCGTCGCGCATTCTTTCCGGGAAGGCGTCGCGATAGTCGCTCCAGTGCAAGCCGCAGACGGAGATGTGCTTGATCAGCAGGTAGTTCGCCTTCACCGAGGGAATCTCGCCGCCGGCGAAGCCGACGACCACCAGGCGCCCCGACCAGGCGAGCGAGCGCAGGCAGGCATCGAACAACGGCCCGCCCACCGACTCGATGACCAGGTCGGCGCCGCGTCCGTAGTTCTGCTCGTGCACCTGGCGCCGCACCGAATCACGCAGGTCGGCGTCGCCGGTCCGGACCACGCCGTCCGCCCCCAGGCCTCGAACGAATTCCGCTTTCTCGGCGCTCGACACGGCCGCGAGGACCCGGCAACCGGCCGCCTTGGCAAGTTGCACGGATGCCGCGCCAACGCCGCCGGACGCACCGGTGACCAGCACCGTTTCGCCGGGCTGCAAGGCGCCGCGGTTGAAGAGCCCGAACCACGCGGTCTGGTAGGTCAGTCCCAGCGCGGCGGCACTCACCATCGGCAGCGAGTCCGGCATCGGAAAGCAGTGCTCCTCCCTCACCACGATCTGCTCGGCGAAGGCGCCGTTCTCGAGCTGCGCCATCACCCGGTCCCCGACGCGCAGGCGGCGCACGCCGGCGCCGACCTCCGACACGACGCCGGCAGCCTCCTTTCCCGGCACGAAGGGCACGCCGGGCAGGTTCTGGTACTTACCGGCGACGGTCAGCAGATCCGGGAAGTTCACGCCCATCGCGTGGACCTCGATGCGCACCTCGCCGGCTCCCGGCGCGGATAGCGGCCAGTCGCGCACGCGCGCCGCGCCCGGCCCTCCGAACGCCTCGACGACGACTGCCTTCATACGGCCACGTGCTTCTTGAGGTTGTCCATCGACATCCCCTCCGCACTGCCCTCTTCGACGACCGTGCCCTTGGACAGCACGTAGTAGCGCTGGGCCACCCGGTGGACCAGGCTGAAATTCTGCTCGATCAGCAGGATGCTGGTCTTCTCGGCCGCCAGGCGCACCAGCGTGTCGGCGAGCTCGTCGACGATGACCGGGGCCAGGCCCTCGCTCGGCTCGTCGAGGATCAGCAGGTCGGGATTGGCCATCAGCGCCCGGCCGATCGCGAGCATCTGCTGCTGCCCGCCGCTCATCGCGGTGCCGGGCGTGTCCGCGCGTTCGCGCAGGATCGGGAACAGCGCGCAGACCGAATCGAAGTTCCACTTCCCGCCACGATTGACCGCAGCGCCCAGTGCCAGGTTCTCGCGAACCGTGAGCCCCGGGACGATCCGGCGGCCCTGCGGGACGACGGCGATGCCGGAGCGCGCCGCGGTGAAATGCCTGATCGCCGCCTGAGGCGCGCCGTGAAAGGCGATCGCGCCGCTGCGAACCCGGGCGATGCCCAGGCAGGCATTCACGACCGTGGTCTTTCCAACGCCGTTGCGGCCGAGAATGGCGACCCGCTCGCCGGCGCCGACCTCGATCGAGACCTCGTTCAGGATCCTGGCCTCGCCGTAGTAGGCGTCGACCTTGTTCAGGCTCAGAAGCGTCATTCGAAACTCGATCCCAGATAGGCGCGGACGACTTCGGCGTTCGCGCGAATCTCTTCGCCCGAACCTTCCGCGAGCACCTTCCCGAGATTCAGGACGGTGATCCGGTCCGACACGGTGAAGATCACCTCCATGTCGTGCTCGACCAGCAGGACCGTGACCTTCCAGCTGGTCGCCAGGTCCTTGAGCAGGCGCGCGAGGACGAGCGACTCCTTGATCGACAGGCCGGCCGCCGGCTCGTCGAGCAGCAGCACCGAGGGCCGGCCCACGAGCGCCAGCGCGAGATCGAGCCGGCGCTGGTCGCCGTAGGCGATGTCCGCCGCCCGGCGCCCCCCCAGCTCCGACAGCCCGAGCACTTCGAGCACCTCGTCGGTGTTGTCGATCTCGGCCATCCGCGCCGCCAGCTCGACCTGCTTCCTGACCTCGAGGTCCGGGAAGATGTTTGTCTTCTGGAACGATCGCGCCAGGCCGGCGCGCCTGCGGGCCTGCGCCGACAGCCCGGAGATGTCCCGTCCGTTGAAGACGACGCGCCCCCCGGCGGCGCCGCCGCGGCCGCAGAGCACGTCCATCAGCGTCGACTTGCCGGCGCCGTTCGGCCCGATCAGGCCGCGGATCTCGCCCGGCTCGAGCTGCAGGGCGACGTTGTCCAGCGCGGCGAAGCCGCCGTAACGGCGAGTCAGGCCGATTCCTTCCAGCGCGAAGCCCGTCATTGCCGCTTCTCCACGCCCCGACGGGCGATCCGCCCAATCAGCCCGCTCACCCCGTGAGGCAGCATCACCGTCACCACGATCAGGGTCGCGCCGATGATCGCCGGCCAGTGCTCGGTGAGGTCGCCCACCGCGTCCTTCACCACGAAGAAGATCATCGCCCCGAGCGCAGGCCCCCAGACCGAGGTCGTGCCCCCGATGACCGCCATGATCAGCGCCTCGCCCGAGAGACTCCAGTGAAGCACCCCCGGGGTGACGAAGGCGTTGTACAAGGCGAAGAGCACGCCCGCGAGCCCGCCGATCGCGCCCGACACGGCGAACACGATCGCCCGCGGCACCAGTGTCTGGTAGCCGATGTAGCGGGCGCGCTCCTCATTCTCCCGGATGGCGACCGTCAACACGCCGAAGTGGCTTCGGGACAGCACGGCGAGCCCGAGCACCACGAGCACCAGCGCACTCCAGCAGACGACGAACATCGTCGAAGGCGACTGAAACAGCTCGACGTCGAAGCCGAACAAGGTCGACGGCAGGCGCACCGGCATGCCATCGTCGCCGTTGGCGAGCTCGCGCCAGCGCAGCATCAGCTCGTGCAGCGACTGCGCCACCGCCAGCGTGATCATCGAGAAGGCCAGCGGCGGCAGCCTGACGATGATCAGGCCGGCGAGGAAGGCGAAGGCCGCCGGCAATGCGATCCCCGCGAGCACCGCCAGCTCGGCCGGCATCGCGTCGAGCTTGCCGTTGAGGGCCAGCAGGTAGACCGCGATGCCAAAGAACGCGGCATGGCCGAAGCTGGTGAGCCCGTTCTGCCTGATCAGGAAGCCGATCGCAGTGGCGAGGATCGCGTAGATCACCGCCTGGGTCATCAGCGTCAGCAACAGCTGAGAGCCGATCAGCAAGGGAACTATCACGCCCGCCGCCAGGAGCAGCAAGGTCGCGACCAGCATCCGGACGCTTGCCGGCCGGGCCTGCGATCCCGTGACGCCGGCAGCCGGCGCGGCCCGGGAGACGGTCTGCGTCATTTGCCTGCCCCCGAGAGTCCTTGCGGGCGCAGGCCCAGCACGAGCACCATGATCAGCAGCGGGATCACCGACGCGACCTCCGGAACGTAGACCAGACCGAGGTTGTGGAACTGCCCGATCAGGAGCGCCGCGACGAAGGCGCCGGTAAAGCTGGTCAGCCCGCCGGTGACCACCACGATGAAGCAGTCGATGATTATGTAGCCGCCCATCGAGGGGGAGAGGGCCATCAGCGGACCCGCGATCGTGCCCGAGAGCCCCGCGAGCCCGGTCCCGATCGCCACGACGATCGCGCTGAGCCGGTCGGTGTCCACGCCCTGCATGCCGGTCGTGACCGGGTCGACGCTCGACGCCCGCACGTACAGGCCCACCTTGGTCGCCCTGAGCCACAGCGCGAGGCCGAGCG
>MEEC01000265.1 GCA_001724315.1 Lautropia sp. SCN 70-15
CGCGCGCGCGGGCATCGCGGTCGAGGGTTTCGACCCGCAGCCGGCCAGCCGCGAAGCGCTTGCCGGCGAGCCCGGCCTTCGCCTGCACGCCTCGCTCGCCGAGGCGGTGGCCGCGCTGCCGGCGCCGCGCACCGTGTGGCTGATGCTGCCGGCCGGCGAGGCCACCGCGTCCACGCTCGCCGCGCTGCGCGGCCTGCTGGCGCCCGGCGACCTGGTCGTCGACGGCGGCAACGCGAACTACCTGGACTCGCAGCGCCGCGCGGCCGAGCTCGAGGCCGACGCCATCGGCTTCGCCGACTGCGGCGTGTCGGGCGGCGTGTGGGGGCTCGCGAACGGCTACTGCCTGATGTTCGGCGCGGCCGACGCGCAGGCCGCCGCACGCGTGGCCGCCTATGCCCGGGCGCTCGCGCCGGCGCCCGATCGCGGCTGGCTGCACTGCGGCCCGGTCGGCGCCGGGCACTTCGCCAAGATGATCCACAACGGCATCGAGTACGGAATGATGCAGGCGATCGCCGAAGGCTTCGCGCTGCTCGAGGGGCGCCAGGAGATGCAGCTGGATCTCGGCGCGATCGCCGAGCTGTGGCGCCACGGCAGCGTGGTCCGCTCCTGGCTGCTCGACCTGACGGCCGACGCGCTGCGCGAGCCCGGCGCGATCGGCTCGGTGGCACCGCTGGTCCCGGACTCGGGCGAGGGGCGCTGGACCGTCGACGAGGCGGTGCGCCAGGGCACGCCGGCGCCGGTGATCGCCATGGCGCTGATGAGCCGTTTCGACTCGCAGGGGCGCGCCGACACCGGCAACCGGCTGCTCGCGCTGATGCGCAAGGGCTTCGGCGGCCACGCGGTCACCGCCGCCTCGACGCCGGCCGCGCCGGGGGGAAAACCCGGGGCCGGATCGTGAACGCGCCGGTCCGCGGCAACGCGCGCGCGGGCGGCGCGGTGCACGCCATCGTGGTGATGGGCGTCTCGGGCTGCGGCAAGTCCACGGTGGGCAGCGCGCTCGCGGATCGCCTGGGCTGGCGCTTCGCCGACGGCGACGACTTCCATCCGCCGGCCAACGTCGAGAAGATGCGCGCGGGCGTTCCGCTCGACGACACCGACCGCGCGCCCTGGCTGGCCCGGCTCAACGCGATGCTGCGCGAATCGGCGGCCGCGGGCCGTCCGGTGGTGCTCGCCTGCTCGGCCCTCAGGCAGCGCTATCGCGACGCGCTGGCCGAGGGCTTGCCGGGCCTGCGCTTCGTGCACCTGGCCGGCAGCGCGGCGCTGATCGGCGACCGGCTCGCCGCGCGCCGGCACCGCTACATGCCGGCCGCGCTGCTGGCCAGCCAGTTCGCCACGCTCGAGCCGCCGGCCGACGCGCTGACGCTCGACGTGGCCGAGCCGGTCGACGCGCTGGTCGAGGCCGTCGTGGCCAGGCTGCTCACGACTGACGAAGAACCAGGAGAACCCTGAATGCTCAGAACCATCGCCTACCTGCTGATCGCCGCCTTCGTGGGCTGGGCGCTGGCCGCGCCCTCGCACTTCGGCGCCGCGGCCAATGCCGCCCTCGCCTTCAGCACCCAGAAGTTCAGCTGGTTCTACCTGTGGGCGGTCTTCGCGATGGTCGTCGCCAGCCTGGTGCTCGCTTTCGGCCGCTACGGCAGCATCCGGCTGGGCGACGACGACGAAGAGCCGGCCTTCTCCCGCATGTCCTGGTTCTCGATGCTGTTCGCAGCCGGCATGGGCATCGGCCTGGTGTTCTGGGGCGTCGCCGAACCGCTCTCGCATTACGTGACCCCGCCGCCGGGCATCGCGCCGAAGACGCCGGAGGCGGCGAACGCCGCGATGCGCTACGCCTTCTTCCACTGGGGCATCCACCCGTGGGCCGTCTACAGCGTGGTGGCGCTCGCGATCGCCTTCTTCCAGTTCAGGCGCAAGCTGCCGATCACGATCGGCGCCACGATGTCCGGGCTGCCCGCGCGGATGCAGGGCCGCTGGGTGCACGCGGTCGACCTGCTGGCGGTGCTGGCGACCGCCTTCGGCGTGGCGACCTCGCTGGGGCTCGGCGCGCTGCAGATCAACAGCGGCCTGGCCAGGGTCTTCGGCCTGCCGGTCGGGGTCGCCTCGCAGGTCGGCATCATCGTGGTCACCACCGCGATCTTCCTCGCGTCGTCGGCGTCGGGCCTGGACCGCGGCATCAAGTGGCTGTCGAACACCAACCTGGTCCTGGCCGGAATGCTGGCGCTGTTCGTGCTGCTGATCGGCCCGACGTCGGCGATCCTGGAGACCTTCACCACCACGCTCGGTCGCTACCTGTCGGAGTTCGTCCAGATGAGCCTGCGGCTCACGCCCTTCCGGGCGGAGTCGACCTGGGTGGGCGGCTGGACGGTCTTCTACTGGGCCTGGTGGATCTCGTGGTCGCCCTTCGTGGGGCTGTTCATCGCCCGGGTGTCACGCGGCCGGACGATCCGCGAGTTCGTGATCGGCACGATGCTGGTGCCCAGCCTGGCCGGCTTCGCCTGGTTCTCGGTGTTCGGCGGCACCGCGCTGCACATGGAGATCTTCGAGGGCGTGCCGCTGTCGGAGGCCGCCGCGCGCGACGCCGCGATCGCGCTCTTCGCGCTGTTCGACACGCTGCCCGCCTCGCTGCTGCTGTCCGTCGTCGCGACGGTGCTGGTGCTGGTGTTCTTCGTCACGTCGGGCGACTCGGCGACCTTCGTGCTGGGCATGCTCAGCGACCGCGGCAATCCCGACCCCTCGCTTCGCAACAAGCTCTCCTGGGGCGTCCTGGTGGCGCTGATCGCGATCGCGCTGCTGGTCGGCGGCGGGCTGAAGGCGCTGCAGACGGCGGCGATCGTGATGGCCCTGCCCTTCGCGGTGGTGATCCTGCTGATGCTGGCCTCTCTGTTGCGGGCGCTGCGCGACGAGGCCGACCGGATCGAGCGCGAGGAAAGGGCGATGCGCCGGCGCATGCGCGAGCAGGCCCGTTCGAACGCGCAGTAGATTCATTCACACGTTCTTCAGTCGAACGAATAGAAGTACAGCAGGTCCACCGCCGTGTCGGTCCCGGTCTGCGCCCGCACCGACAGCCGGCGGGTGATGTCGTACTGGAAGCGCAGCAGGCTCCAGATCCCGCGCAGGCCCTGCTCGTAGGTGACCAGCATCCGGGAGCCGAGCCGCTTGCCGATCGCGACCACGTCCTGGGTGGCGCCGGTGGCGGGGGTGCTGCCGGTGCCCGCCTGGCCGGGGAAGCTCGCGCCGAAGTTCGCGTCGAAGCCGCTGGCCGCGGCGTTGCGGATCGTGAGCACGTCCAGGCCCAGCGACTCCTGGATGCCGGACACCAGGCCGCCGCCTTCGCCGCCGAACAGGGTGGCCGCCGCGGCCTGCAGCGCCGCGACCTGTCCGCCGGTGCGCGCGTCCTCGGGCCCCACGCCCAGCACCAGCCAGGAGAGCTTCTGCGAGTCGGGCACCTCGGGCTCGGAGACCAGCTTCACCCGCGGCGACAGCACGGTGCCGGTGACCGCCACGCCGGCCTCGACCGCGGGGCCACGCCGCATCGCGGTGATGTCAAGCACCGGATTGTCGAGCGGGCCGTTGAAGATCACGCGGCCGCGCGAGATCTCCAGCTTCTGGCCGTAGGCGGTGTAGGTGCCGTCGCGGATGCGCACCGTGCCGGTCGCGCGCGGCGCGTCGGGCAGCGTGCCGCGCAGCCGCAGCGTGCCGGCCAGCCGCGCGTCCACGCCGCTGCCGCGCACGCGGATGCGCTCGCCGAGGTCCACCTCGAGGTCGGCGCCCAGCCTCAGCGCGGACCCGGACTGCGCGGCCGCACCTTCGGCGGCCTCGGGGGCCCCGGTGGCCCCGGTGGCCTCGGCGCCCTTGGGCGCCGCCGGCGCCGACGCGTCGACGATCACCACGTCGCCCGGCAGCGACGGCGCCTCGCCGCCGCGCAACTCGATCAGGCCCTCGTCGGCGCGGATCTTGCCGGTCCACTGCAATTCCGCCGCCCGGCTCGCGATCCGGGTGTCGCCCGAGACCACGATGCGCTGGCCTGGTCCGATCGGCACCGGCAGGCGATCGGCGAGCAGCCGGAAGTCGCCGCGCGCGCCTTCGAGCAGCAGCGTGCCGCTCAGCGTGACCGAGCCCTCGCCGGAGGCGAGCCGCAGCGTCTGCACCTCGAGCCGGTCGCCGTCGAAGCGGGCGTCCAGCACGCCGTCGCCCAGGCGCCAGCCGAGCCGGCGCTGGACCATCGCCAGCTCGCGGCCTTCGAGCGTGCCGGCGAAGCCGGGCTCGCGCAGCGTGCCCGACAGGTCGGCCGCCACGCGCAGACGCCCGGCCACCGCCCACTCGGGGCCGATCATCCGGTTGGCCACCGCCAGCGAGGGCAGCACCAGGTCGACGCGGCCCGACAGCGCGCCGCGCTGCAGGCGCAGGTCGGCCTGGCCGTCGGCGTCGAGCCGCTCGGTCGTCGAGACGCGCAGCTGCAGCTCGCCGTCGAGGTCGTCGACCGAGGTGCCGGCAAGCGTCCAGCGGCCGCCCAGCCTCACCTCGTCGATGGTCGCGGCGTCCCGGGGGATCAGCCCGAAGCGTTCGGCCCAGCGCGATACCGGCAGCGCCTGGGCCTCGCCGGCAAGCGCGACGCGCCCCTCGCGCAGTCCGAAGTCGGCGATGTCGAGCCGCCCGCCGTCGGCGCGCAGCGAGCCGGGCCCGGCCCGCACGCTGCCGGGCTCGAGCACGAGCGGCATCGGCGCCGCGAGCGCGACGGCCAGCGGTGACACGGTGGCCAGTCGCTCGACGCGGCCTTCCCAGCGCCAGGCCGGCGCGTCGCCCGTGGCGCGGACATCGCCGCCGGCCCGGCCGGCCGCACGGCCGGGCTGGCCGCCGGCGAGCCCGGACAGGACCAGGCCGCCGCTCGCGGCGAGCGAGCCCTCGACGCGAGTCTCGCCGACCTGCGCCCGTCCGAGCTCGAACGCCGCGCGATGCGCGCCCAGCGTTCCCTCGATCGTGACCCGCGCGCGTTCGACGGTGGCCGCCTGGTGGCGCAGCCCGCGCGCGTCGATGCGCAGCGCCACCCGCGATCGCTCCAGTGCGGCCGCGCCGAAGCCCGGCACCGACAGCTCGCCCTCGGCGTTCAGCGCGCCTTCCAGGCCCAGCGCCTCGGGCAGCGCCGGGTCGACAGCGGCCAAGGACGGCAATCGCAGGCTCAGGCTCAATCGGTCGCCGTCGCGGCCGGCGTCGCCGGCCAGCCGCGCGCTCAGCTCGCCCAGCGACGCGACCAGGGCGGCGCCGGTCACGCGATCGGGCGACACCCTTCCCTGCCAGTCGACGCGAAGCGGCCGGCCGTCGAACCGGCCCTCGGCGATCCTCAGGCGCGAATCCAGGGCCAGCGCGGGCGCCACCTCACCCTTGGCCGCCCAGTCGCCGGCCAGCCCGCTCAGCGCGGCCGCCTGCTCCGGCAGCTCGACGCCGGCGATCGCCGCGAGGCGCGCCGGGTCCAGCCCGGCAAAGCGGCCTTCGAGGTCGACCTGCCAGGGCGCCTGCCACCGGGCGCTGCCGGCCGCGTCGACCGAGCCCGAAGGCGTGCGCAGCTTCAAGGCCGCGATCCGCAGGCGCTCGCCCTGCAGGCTCGCC
>MEEC01000266.1 GCA_001724315.1 Lautropia sp. SCN 70-15
CGGCGACCTCGTTTCCGGCCTGGCATCACCGGCGTCTGCGGGCAATCGAGTCGTGCTCTGGCAAGCCTCTCGCAGTCTGCTGGCGGAATCGCCGGTCCTGGGGGTAGGGCCTAATGGATTCCGATCCATGATCGAGGGGCGACCCGAACTCGAGGACGTTTGGGGGCCGCACAATGCCGTGTTGACGCTCTGGCTGAACTACGGCCTTGCCGGATTGTGCGCCTATTGCGTCTACCTTGGATGCCTCTTGCGCGCGCTGGGCGGCGCACGGCGCACGCCTAGGGATGCCGATCAAGCATTCGTCGCGGTGCTGGCCCTGCTGTTCTTCTCATTGTTCGAGCCGCTGATCGGCTCGGCTTCCTTCGAGGTGCTCCTGGCGGTTGCGTACGCCGGCGGTCTGGCGCAGCGAAGCCACCAGGGGGATTACAGGCGAACATGAACGTCGATCAGATCCACAACGCGAATGGACCGCTCCTGAGCGTCGTCGTGCCTACCCACAACCGTGCCCGCTATGCCACGTATGCGATCCACAGCGTTCTGGCGATTCGCTCGGAGGACCTGGAACTCGTGGTCCACGACACGAGCGAGGACACCAAACTGGCGGAGTTCGCGCGGGGAATCGCCGACCCGCGCTTGCGGTACACCCACTGTCGCGAGCCCCTGTCGATGACCGAAAATCACAACCAGGCAATGGCCCTCTGCAGGGGGCGTTACGTCTGCCTGATCGGCGACGACGACTCGATCCTGCCAGAGGCGCTCGACGCGGCGCGATGGGCCGATCGGCACGGCGTGTCCGCCATCGCGCCGGAGGTCGTCGCCAATTACGCCTGGCCGGATTTCCGGTCTCGGGCATTTGGCGCCGGGCACGCGGCGCGGCTGTACATGAAACCGGCTTTCGGCTCGGTGGCGCGTCGCCGGGCGGACGACGACCTGGATCGCGCGCTCGGTCGCGCGGCGCTGGGCACCGACGGCCTGCCCAAGGTCTACCACGGCATCGTTGCCCGCTCGGCGCTCGAACGCGTGCGGGAGCGAGCAGGCGCCTATTTCTTCGGGACCAGTCCGGACGTATCGGGCGCGGTCGGCGTGGCCGCGGTCATCGACGAATATGTCTGGATCGACTATCCGCTGACCTTGCCTGGCGCTTCGGCCGGCAGCAATACCGGGCGAAGCGCCACCGGCACGCACGTCGGAACGGTCGAGGACGACCCGCACACCAAGCGCTTCCGGAATCTCGAGTGGCCGGAAGTCCTGCCGCGCTTCGTCAGCGTGGAGACGGTCTGGGCGCACGCCGTGCATGCGACCTTGAAGGCGGTGGCGCCCGAGCGGCTCGGCCGCTACAACATGCCGCGGCTCTATGCAATGTGCCTTCTCAAGTCTTTCGCCTATCGCGGCGCCATTCTGGCCGCGGCGCGCCGTTGGGCCGTCGGTGCCGGGATCGGCGCCGGCACGCTGTGGATGCGGGTTGCCGTCGAGCTCGCGAGCGCTGCGCTGGGCTCGGCGTGGACCCTCGCGAAGCGGGTTTCCCGGCCCTCGGCGGCGGGTGGCCGGCTTCATCGGGATGGCATCGAGACGATCGCGGACTGCGCCGTTCCCTACGAGGATCTCTTCACGCAGGCGCGTGTCGGCGCGCCGCTCGCGGCGCTACTCGACACCGTGGCGACTCCGGCGCGCCGATAGCCTGATGAGCCCGAGCACAGGCCGCCTGATCCTGTTCGCCCCCAGCGTGCACACAGGGGGTGGCATGGTCCTGCTTGCGGACCTGTTGCAGGCCGCGCGCCTGCCGCCTGTGGTCGCCTTCGTCGACGCGCGCGCGCACGAGCGGCTCGCGGCATTGGCCGCCGCGCGATCGATGGAGTTCGTTCCGGTGCGGCCCTCGGTCCGCGCGCGACTCGCCGCGCAAGTTTCGCTGCGCCGGGTCGCCGCTCCAGGCGACACGGTGCTCTGCCTGCAGGGCCTGCCGCCGCTGCTCCCCAGCCGCGCGCGCGTGGTCGTGTTCCAGCAGAATCGCCTGCTGATCGAGGGCGCCGATTTATCGGCGTACCCCCCGAAGACGCGTCTGCAGGTCGCGCTCTCAAGGCTCGCAGGCCGACTGACGCGAGGTCGTGTCGCTGCATGGTTCGTGCAGACCGATTCGATGCGGCGGGCCCTGCTCGCGTGGCACGGCGGCGATCCGGATGTGAGGGTGCTGCCTTTCTCTGGGTCGGGCGACGGGGACGGGTCCTGGGGGGCGCCGGGCGCCGGGGGGCCGAACACCGGCGTTCGCCGGCGATGGGACTTCGCCTACGTTTCGGACGGGGTGCCTCACAAGAACCACCGGCGGCTGATCGAGGCCTGGGGCTTGCTTGCCGTGCAGGGTTTGCGACCGTCTCTGGCGCTCACGCTCGGAGAGCGGGACGCCGAACTCGCCCGGTGGATCGACGCGCAGGCTGCCGCGCAGGGGCTGCATGTCAGCAACCTCGGTCATCTCGGCCACGACGCCGTGCTGGGCCTCTACCAAAGCGCCGGCGCGCTGGTGTTCCCCTCGTTGCTCGAATCCTTCGGGCTGCCGCTGGTCGAAGCGTCGCGCCTCGGCGTGCCGATCGTCGCGTCGGAGCGCGACTACGTTCGCGACGTCTGCGTGCCGGCCCAGACCTTCGATCCGATGTCGGCCGTGTCGATCGCAAGGGCGGTCACGCGTTTTCTCGGCACCCCGGAGACCCCGATGCCGGTCCGTTCGGCGGCCGAGTTCATCGAGGCGGTGCTTCCATGAAAGTCCTGATCCTCACCCAGTACTTCTGGCCCGAAACCTTCCGAATCAACGAGGTCGTACGCTCCCTGCGCGATGCTGGCGCTGAAGTGACCGTGCTCACCGGCAAGCCCAATTACCCTGAAGGGAGCCTGTTCGACGGCTACCGCGCCTGGGGCACCGGTCGCGATGACTATCACGGCATCCCGGTCTTCCGCGTGCCGATGGCGCCGCGCGGGCAGGGCTCCGCTGTTCGCCTGGCCTGGAACTACCTGAGCTTCGTGCTGGGCGCGAGCCTGTTCGGCCCCTGGCTGCTGCGGGGCCGGAGAGTCGACGCGATCGTCGTCTATGGCATTTCGCCGATCCTGCAAGGCATCGCGGCCATCGTGCTCAAGCTGTTCAAGCGCTGCCCGGCGGTGCTCTGGGTGCAGGATCTCTGGCCGCAGAGCCTCGAGGCCACCGGATTCGTCCGCAATCGCCACGCGCTCAAGGTGGTCGAGTGGGTGGTGCGCGGCATCTACCGGTTCACCGACCTGTTGCTGGTGCAGTCGCCGGCCTTCGTCGACGAGGTGGCTGCGCTCGCCGACCGCCGCAAGATCGTCTATCACCCGAATCCCGGCGAGCTGGCCTTCGATGACTTCGATCCCGCCGCCGCCGGCAAGCCGCCCTTCGATTTCCGCCCGGGATTCAGCGTGGTGTTCGCCGGCAACCTGGGCACTGCGCAGGCGGTCGAGACGATCGTCGCGGCGGCCGAGCTGCTGAAAAGGCGCGAGGACATTCGTTTCGTGCTGGTGGGCAGCGGGTCGCGGGCGGACTGGCTCCGGGAAGAGGTGGGGCGGCTGGGGCTCGGCAATGTCGAGCTTCCGGGCCGGTTTCCACCCGAGGCGATGCCGGCGATCCTGGGCGCCGCCTCGGTGTTGCTGGTCACGCTGGCGAAAAGCGACATCTTCGGCCTCACCGTGCCGAGCAAGGTGCAGGCCTATCTGGCCGCTGGCCGGCCCATTCTGGCGGCGCTCGACGGGGAGGGGGCGCGGGTCGTGTCGGAAGCCGGCGCGGGGCTGGCCGTGCCGGCAGAGGACGCGCGGGCGCTGGCGGATGCCATCGTCCGGATGGCGGGCATGCTGCCCGCCGAGCTGGCCGCAATGGGGCGCAGCGGCCGCGCCTATTATCATTCGCACTTTGCGCCGGACCTGCTCGCGAGGCGCCTGATCGGGCACCTGGACAGGGCGATCGAGGATCATCGCCGGCGCTGAGCCGCCGCCCGCAGCATCGGACGACATCATGAAAGTACTGGTATTGGGGGTTTCGGGCATGCTCGGGAACGCGGTCTTCCGCGTGCTCGGTGCCAGTCCCGGCATCGAGGTCTCGGGAACCGCGCGGTCGGCCGCCGTGGCGAAGCATCTGCCCGAGGCCTTGCGCGATCGGATCGTGACCGGGATCGACGTCGAGAATTTCGACAGCCTGGCCCGCGCCTTCGCTGCCACGCGTCCCGATGCAGTGATCAACTGCATCGGGCTGGTCAAGCAACTGGCCGAGGCCGACGACGCGCTCGCCGCAATCCCGATCAACTCGCTGCTGCCGCACCGGCTGGCCCGTCTGTGCGAGGTGGCCGGGGCGAGGCTGGTGCACGTGAGCACCGACTGCGTGTTCGCCGGCACCCGCGGCATGTACACCGAGGACGATCCGGCCGACGCGCAGGACCTGTACGGCCGCAGCAAGCACCTCGGCGAGGTCCGCTATCCGCACACGGTCACGCTGCGCACCTCGATCATCGGCCACGAGCTGAGCAGCGCCCACGGGCTGGTCGGCTGGTTCCTGTCGCAGCAGGGGCCGGTGCGGGGATTCACCCGGGCGGTGTTCTCCGGCCTGCCCACGGTCGAGCTCGCCTCGGTGATCCGCGACCACGTGCTGCCCGCCACGGGCCTGAGCGGCCTGTATCACGTGGCCGCCGCGCCGATCGCCAAGCACGACCTGCTGAAGCTGGTCGCCGCGCAGTACGGGAAATCCATCGAGATTAGGCCCGACGACTCGGTCGTCATCGACCGATCGCTCGACGGCTCGCGCTTTGCCCGCGCCACCGGCTACGCGGCCCCGCCCTGGGAAGAACTCGTCCGGCGCATGCACGCGTTCGACTGAAGGCAAGGAACATGGACGACAAGACGATATTCCGCGACAGGACCCTGCTGATCACCGGCGGGACGGGCTCCTTCGGCAATGCGGTGCTGCAGCGCTTCCTGCAGTCGGACCTGCGCGAGATCAGGATTTTCTCGCGCGACGAGAAGAAGCAGGAGGACATGCGCCTTGCGCTCGGCAGCGACAAGGTCAAGTTCTACATCGGCGACGTGCGCGACTACGAAAGCATCCACGAGGCGCTGCGCGGCGTCGACTACGTCTTCCACGCGGCCGCGCTCAAACAGGTGCCGTCCTGCGAGTTCTACCCGATGGAAGCGGTGAAGACCAACGTGATCGGCGCCGACAACGTGATCAACGCCGCGATTGCCAACGACGTGCGCCGCACGGTCGTGCTGAGCACCGACAAGGCGGTCTACCCGATCAACGCGATGGGCATCTCCAAGGCCATGATGGAGAAGGTCATGGTGGCCAAGTCGCGCCTGTGCGACCCGGAGCGCACCGTGATGTGCGCGACCCGCTACGGCAACGTGATGGCCTCGCGCGGCTCGGTGATCCCGCTGTTCGTGAAGCAGCTGCTGGAGGGCAAGCCGCTCACGATCACCGACCCCACCATGACGCGCTTCCTGATGTCGCTCGAGGAGTCGGTCGACCTGGTGCTCTACGCCTTCGAGCATGCCCGGCCCGGCGACATCTTCGTGCAGAAGGCGCCGGCCTCG
>MEEC01000267.1 GCA_001724315.1 Lautropia sp. SCN 70-15
GTCGCGGCGATGGCGCCGGATGCCCTGGCGTCCTGCAAACAGTGCCTAGCCGTCGCCGCCGGTTCCATGCAGCACGGCATGGCGGTCGAGATCCGCGAAACCATCGCGCTGCTGAACAACCCGGAGACGCGGTCGCGCGTCTCCGACTTTCTTCAGAAAAGGGGAAGCTGAGATGAGACTTGACGGGAAACGGGTGGTGGTGACCGGCGCGGCTTCCGGCATCGGGCTGGCGACCGCGACGGCGATGGCCCAGGCCGGGGCGGCGGTGGTGCTGGCCGACCTGTCGGCCGAGAAGGGGGCCGCCGAGGCGCAGCGGCTGCGCTCTGAAGGGTTCGACGCCGCCTTCGAGGCGCTAGACGTGGCATCGCCCGAGTCGGTCTCGGACTTCGCCCAGCGGGTCCTGGGCGCGGGCGAGGTTCACGTTCTGGTGAACGGCGCCGGGTGGGGCAAAGCCCAGTCCTTCATGGACAACGAGCCCGAGTTCTGGGACCGGGTGGTGGACATCAACCTGATGGGCCCGATCAGGCTCGCCAGGGCCTTCCTGCGCCCGATGGTCGAGCGCAACTCGGGAAAGATCGTGAACGTGGCGAGCGACGCCGGCCGCGTCGGCAGCGCCGGCGAGACCGTCTACTCGGGCGCCAAGGGCGGGCTGATCAGCTTCACCAAGGGCCTGGCGCGGGAGATGGCGCGCTACTCGATCAACGTGAACTGTGTGTGCCCCGGCCCGACTGAGACCCCGATGCTGATGGCGGTGCCCGAGCGTCACCGCGAGGCCTTCCTGCGGGCGATCCCGCTGCGCCGCTTCGGCAAGCCCTCCGACGTCGCCGACGCGATCCTGTTCCTCGCGGGCGACCGTTCCGACTACATCACCGGACAGGTGCTCAGCGTGTCCGGCGGCCTGACGATGGCCTGAGGCCCGCGTAGCGACAGGGCACAAGCAGACACGACACGACGAACCAGGAGAGAACTCGATGCAAAGAACCGAGATGGCCGGTTACCAGGCCACCCACTTCAAATGGGAATGCGACGGCAAGGTGGCGACGATCACACTGAACCGTCCCGAGCGCAAGAATCCGCTGACCTTCGAATCTTACGCGGAGCTGCGGGACCTGTTTGGCAAGCTGCGTCACGCCTCGGACGTCAAGACGATCGTGATCACCGGGGCCGGCGGCAATTTCTGCTCGGGCGGCGACGTCCACGAGATCATCGGCCCGCTGGTGCGCATGCAGGAGGCCGACGACATGCAGGGCCTGCTGGACTTCACCCGGATGACCGGGGACTTGGTGAAGGCGATGCGTCACTGCCCGCAGCCGATCATCTCGGCCATCGACGGCATCTGCGCCGGAGCAGGCGCGATCGTCGCGATGGCCTCCGACATGCGGATCGGCACCCCGCGCGCCAAGACGGCCTTCCTGTTCGTGCGCGTCGGGCTTGCCGGCGCCGACATGGGCGCATGCGCGATCCTGCCCCGGATCATCGGCCAGGGCCGGGCCTCCGAGCTGCTCTACACCGGTCGCGTGATGACCGCCGACGAGGCCGATCGCTGGGGCTTCTTCAACCGGGTGGTGGCGCCCGACGCCGTGCTGTCCGAAGCGCAGGCGCTCGCCCGGGAGCTCGCGGACGGGCCGACTTTCGCGCACGGCATCACCAAGACCTGCCTGCACCAGGAATGGTCGATGGACGTTGACTCGGCGATCGAGGCCGAGGCCCAGGCGCAGGCGATCTGCATGCAGACGAAGGACTACGGGCGCGCCTACCACGCGTTCGTGGCAAAGCAGAAGCCTGTGTTCGAAGGCAACTGATGACCGACCGCAGCTTCCTGTCCTGGCCCTTCCTCGAGCCCGCGCATCGGGCGCTGCACGACCGCGTCGACGAGTGGGCCACAGGCCACCTGGCCGACACCGACCTGCACGACGAGTCCAGCGACGCAGCGGCGCGAGCGGTCAGGCGACTGGTGGCGGCGATGGGCGAGGCCGGCTGGCTGGCGACCGCGGTGGGCGGCCGGGACGGCGCCCTGCACGGCCAGCTCGACGCCCGCAGCCTGTGCATCTGCCGCGAGGTGCTTGCGCGCCACGCTGGCCTGGCGGATTTCTCGTTCGCGATGCAGGGACTGGGAAGCGGGCCGATCGGGCTGTTCGGTACGCCGGAACAGAAGGCGCGCTGGTTGCCGGACGTCGCGCGGGGCCGGGCCATCTCGGCGTTCGCGCTGTCCGAGCGCGAAGCCGGCTCCGACGTTTCCGCCCTTGCGACACGCGCAGTGCGCGACGGGGACCACTGGCGACTGGACGGATCCAAGACCTGGATCTCGAACGCGGGCATCGCCGACCTGTACGTGGTATTCGCCCGCACAGGCGAGGCGCCGGGCGCCAAGGGGCTGTCGGCCTTCGTCGTGGAGTCGGGCACGCCAGGCTTCCGGGTCTCGGATCTCATCGACCTCGTGGCGCCGCATCCGATCGGCTCGCTCGCCTTCGACGGTGCGCGGGTCCCGGCGGCGAACATGCTGGGCGCGCCGGGCGATGGCTTCCGGGTCGCCATGGCCACGCTCGACGTGTTCCGTTCCACGGTCGGCGCAGCGGCGCTCGGCTTCGCCCGGCGGGCGCTCGACGAGGCGCTGCGGCACGCGGCCACCCGCAGGCTCTTCGGCCAGCCGCTCGCCGACCTGCAGATGACCCGGGCGCGGCTGGCCGAGATGGCGCTGTCCATCGACGCCGCGGCCCTGCTGGTGTATCGCGCCGCCTGGGTCAAGGACGCGACCGGCGCCCGCATCAGCCGCGAGGCCAGCATGGCCAAGCTGTTCGCCACCGAGGAAGCGCAGCGCGTGATCGACGGCGCGGTGCAGATCTTCGGCGGGCTGGGCGTCACGAAGGGACACATCGCCGAGCGGCTGTATCGCGAGATCCGCGCGTTGCGGATCTACGAAGGCGCCAGTGAAGTGCAGAAAGTGATCATCGCCGGCCGGCTCCTGGACGAGCTCGGCAAGGCGGGTGGATAGAAAGGAAAGGCTTCGATGATCCTGAACGAGCAGCAGACGATGATCCGCGACATGGCGCGCAAGTTCGCCCGTGAGCGGCTTGCCCCGAATTCGGCACGCTGGGACCGCGAGGCGAAATTCCCTCGCGAGGCGCTCGAGGAGATGGGCCGCCTCGGTCTCATGGGCATGAACGTGCCGGCCGAGTGGGGCGGGGCAGGGGTCGACAGCGTCTCGACCGCGCTCGCGCTCGAGGAAATCGCCGCAGGCGACGCGGCGACCTCGACCGTGATGAGCGGCCACAACTCGGTAGGCTGCATGCCGATCGCCCGGTTCGGCACCGACGACCAGAAGGAGCGCTACCTGCGCCCGATGGCAGAAGGCCGCATGCTCTGCGCGTTCGCGCTCACCGAGGCTCACGGCGGCTCCGACGCCGGCGCCTTGGCGACCCGTGCGTTGCGCGACGGTGATTTCTATGTCCTGAACGGCACCAAGCAGTTCATCACCACCGGCAAGAACGCCGACGTGGCGCTGGTGTTCGCGCGCACCGGTCCCGGCGACGGGCCGCGCGGGATCACCGCATTCATCGTGCCGACCAGCGCGCCCGGATACGTGGTCGCGCGTGTGGAATCCAAGCTCGGCCAGCGTGCCTCCGACACCTGCCAGATCGCGCTCGAAAACGTGCGGGTGCCGGTCGCCGACCGACTCGGCAACGAGGGCGAGGGTTATCGGATCGCGCTCTCCAACCTGCAGGGCGGCCGGATCGGCATTGCGGCGCAGGCCGTGGGCATCGCGCGCGCTGCCTTCGAGGCGGCCCTGGCCTACGCGCGGGAGAGGGAGGTCTTCGGCAAGCCGATCATCGAGCACCAGGCAGTCGGGTTCCGCCTTGCGGCCATGCTGACCCGCGTGGAGACCGCGCGCCAGATGGTCCTGCACACTGCCGCGATGGCGGACGCGGGGCAGAACTGCCTGATGGAGGCCTGCATGGCCAAGCTGGTTGCCTCGGAAGCGGCCGAGTGGGTCTGCTCCGAGGCCATCCAGACGCTGGGCGGCTACGGCTACCTGACCGACTTCCCGGTGGAGCGGCTCTACCGGGACGCCCGAGTCTGCCGAATCTACGAAGGCACCAACGACATCCAGCATCTGGTGATCCTTCGCGAGCTGCAGCTTCGCGAGCGCTTCTGAACATCGGGCAAGAGGAGCGCGACGCCATGGCGCAAGACGTTTCGCTGCCACTCGCCGGCATCAGGGTCCTCGACTTCTCGAACCTGCTTCCGGGTCCGCTCGCGAGCCTGCTGCTCGCCGAGGCCGGTGCGGAGGTCGTCAAGGTCGAGCGGCCGGGCATCGGCGACGAGATGCGCGGCTACGAGCCTGCATTCGGCGACTCGAGTGGAAACTTCGCGCTGCTGAACCGGGGCAAGACGAGCCTGTGCGCGGACCTCAAGGACGCCGGCGACCGTGCCCACGTGCTCGCCCTGGCGCGCGAGGCCGACGTGCTCATCGAGCAGTTCCGTCCGGGCGTGATGGCGCGCCTGGGCCTGGGCTACGAGGCGCTGTCGCGCGAGAACCCGGGACTGGTCTATTGCTCGATCACCGGATACGGGCAGTCGGGCGAGCGCGCGCTGAAGGCGGGTCACGACCTGAACTACATGGCCGAGACCGGCGTGCTGGGCCTGAGCCGCGGCAGCGACGGGGCGCCGGTGGTGCCTCCGGTTCTGGCCGCCGACATCGGAGGCGGCGCCTATCCGGCGGCGATCAGCATCCTGCTTGCGCTGCAACACCGGGCCGGCACGGGGCGCGGCTGCCACCTCGACGTGGCGATGTGCGACAACCTGTTCACCTTCGCGTACTGGGGCATGGCCGCGGGGCTCGCCGGCGGGCGCTGGCCGCGTCCCGGCGGCGAGCTGACGACGGGCGGCTCGCCGCGTTATCGGATCTACCGCACGGCGGACGGACAGTACCTTGCCGCCGCGCCGATCGAGGAACGGTTCTGGCAGGTCTTCTGCGACACGATCGGGCTTGATGCCGCCGACCGCGACGATCGCGCCGATCCGGACGCCACGTCCGCGAAGGTCGCCGAACGGATTGCCGGCGCGAGCGCCCAGGCCTGGCGCGAACGATTCGCCGGCCTCGATGCGTGCGTGTCGGTCGTGGAGTCGCTGGCGTCGGCGATCGCCGATCCGGCTTTCGCCGGCCGCGGCCTGTTCGAGCGGGTCGTCGCGGCAGGCGGTGCCAGGCTGCCGGCGCTGCCGGTGCCTGTGGCCAAGTGCCTGCGCGATCCGGCGCAGGAGCGGGCATCGCCCGGTCTCGATCCTGCCGCGCGGCGCAAGACATGGCCGGCACCGGCGCCGCGGGCCGCCAGGCCCTACGACCTCGACGGCATGCGGATCCTCCTGACCGGGGCATCGGGCGGCATCGGGCAGGCGACGGCGCGGCTACTCGCGGAGCTCGGCGCCGAGCTGGTCCTGACCGACCGGGCCGAGGTGCCGGGGCTGGTCGACGCGCTGCGACGCAATGGGCGCCGCCACCGCTTCGTCGCCTGCGACGTCGCGTCGCGCGACGCGATACAGGCCCTCTGCGCCGAGGCCGGC
>MEEC01000268.1 GCA_001724315.1 Lautropia sp. SCN 70-15
GCCGACCGCAAGCTTGCCCCCGGCGACCCGCGCGCAGATCGCGGGCGCCTTTTTGCTCACGCAACCCCACGAAGACCCACGAGGAGAACCCGAATGTCCCGTTTCGATCGCCGCCGCTTCCTGGAGACCGCCGCGGCCGGCTCCGCGCTCGCCGCCCTGCCCTCGATCGCGCTGTCGCAACAGCACGCGGTCGACACGCTGCGCATCGTCACCGGCTTCACGCCCGGCGGCACCTCCGACACGCTGTGCCGGCGCGTCGCCGAGGCCCTGAACGGCAGCTATGCCCGTTCGGCAGTAGTCGAGAACAAGGCCGGCGCCGGCGGTCAGATCGCGATCGACCTGATGCGCAGCGCGCCTGCCGACGGCTCGACCATCGTGCAGACGCCCGCGTCGATGCTGATGATCTACCCGCACATCTACAGCAAGCTGCCCTACGACCCGTTCACCGACGTCACCCCGATCAGCCTGGCCTGCACCTTCGAGTTCGGCTTCGCGGTCGGCCCGATGGTGCCCGGCTCGGTCAGGTCGATGCAGGACTTCTTCGCCTGGTGCAAGGCCAATCCCACCCAGGCCAACTTCGGCTCGCCTGCCGCGGGCTCGGTGCCGCACTTCCTCGGGGTGCTGGCGGGCCGCGCGGGCGGCGTGGACCTGCGCCATGTCGCCTTCCGCGGCACGCAGCCGGCGATCCTCGACATGATCGGCGGCCAGATCGCGGCGGTCTCCGGCCCGGTCGGCGAGTTCACGCAGCACGTCGCGGCCGGCAAGTGCCGCCTGCTCGCCACGTCCGCGCCCAATCGCTCGCGCTTCGCGCCCGACGTGCCGACCTATGCCGAGCAGGGTCTCACCGACCTGCAGTTCCGCGAGTGGTTCGGCTTCTTCGCGCCCGGCAAGACGCCGAAGAACATCGTCGATCGCACGAACAAGGCGCTGCGCGCGGCGCTGGCCACCAAGCCGGTCGTCGACGGCCTGGCCGTGATGGGGCTCGAGGCCGCTTCCTCGACGCCCGAGGAGCTCGGAGCAATGCTGCGCGCCGACCACGACCGATGGGGCCCCATCGTCAAGTCGATCGGCTTTCGCGCCGACTCCTGATCGTCGATCGCCGCGCAGGCCCGCGCGGCAAGGCTGACTGGGATGGCCGCGGCGGGCCGGGGCACGGAGGCTAGGAACCGGGGCTCGCCGCCCACTGCGCGAACGCGGCGAACACGCCGACGAAGCTCTCGCCGGCCACCAGGCCCGCCGCGATCGCGACCGTGAAGCGGGCCGCAAGCGTCGGTGCAACAGCGCGGAATGCCGCCGCGGCCAGCGCTCCCAGGGCCATCGTGAACGAGATCGAGGCCGGAATGACGAAGGCCAGGCCGATCGCGGTGGCGCTCGGCAGCAGCCTGACCAGGCGCGCCGGTGCCGTCGCCTCGGCGAGACCGGCCGCGCAACCCGCTGCCAGCGCGATCAGCATCGCGGCGCGCGCCGACTCGGGCACCGAATCGATGCCGTGGGCCATCGCCTCGGCCACCGCCTTCCAGGTCGCGACCGCCGGCGCCGGCCACGCCTCGGTCAGCAACATGGCTGCCGGGTCGGGAAGCAGGGCCAGGTAGGCCGCGGCGCCCACCAGGCTGCCGGTCAGCACGCCCACGCACTGCGCGATTGCCTGCCGAAACGGCGTGGCGCCGATTCCCTGCCCGACACGAAAGTCGTTCAACAGGTCGGCGCACTGCCCCGCCGCGCCGCCCGCGACGTTCGCGGTCATCAGGTTCGCGACGGCCTGCCCGGGCGCAGCCAGGCCGAATCCGAGCTGGGACACCTTGCCGATCGCGCCGATCGGCGGGATGCCGGTGTCGCCCACCACGCGCGCCGCGACGACGGCCAGCATGACCGCGACCGGAATCGCCAGCGCCGCGATCCACGGGGCGATGCCGAAGAGCAGGACCTGCAGCGCGATCGCCGCGAGCGCGGCGGCGGCGAAGGCGGCGGCAGGAACCCAGGCAAGCGCCGGGTTCGTCGAGCCAATCCCGTGATCGACCTGCAGCCGGCCAAAGCCGCGCGAACGTCCCCGCCACATGCCCAGCGCGAAGCGGGTCAGGGTGGCGCCCACCATCAGGCTGACACCGGGCCACAGCAGCCATTCGATCAACGGCCCGAACAGCGATGCGGACGGATCGTCGGGCACCGGCACCACGCTGCCGGCGATCTGCGGGGCGATCGCCCCCCAGGCGAGCAAGGCGCCGAGCAGCAGCGAGAGCCCGACCCGCAGCCCGACGATCGCGCCGAAACCGGCCAGCAGCCACGACGGCTCGATCGCGAGGGTCAAGCGAGACAAGCCCTCGGCAGGCGCCCAGCGCGGCAGCTGCGCGACGAAGACGTCGACCCCGCGCGTGGCGCCCGACACCAGCGCCGCCGCCCCCAGCGCGGCGACCCGGCGGGTGGCCTCCGAGCCCTGCGCGTAGACCTCCCTCAGGGTCTCCAGCGTGGCGACGCCTTCCGGAAAACGCAGGGCCGACGCCGGGCCGAGCAGCGCGGGCCGCAGATACCAGGCGATCCAGACGCCGAGCAGGCTCACCGTGAACACCCAGGCAACCAGCGCCGGCGCATCGAGCGCCTGCCCGGTGATCAGCGTGAACGCCGGGATCGGCGCGACCAGCCCGCCCGACACGATGGACGCCGCGGCCGAGGCGGTCGTCTGGCCGATGTTGCTCTCGTGGGCGGTCCACTCGCGCAGGCCGAAGGCGCGCGCGAGCGGCCGCCAGAGCGCGACGCCGATCAGCAGCGCAATGATCGACATGTTGAAGGACCAGCCGATCTTCAGGCCGGAGTAGACGTTGCAGGGGGCGAGCAGCGCACCCAGCACGACGCCTGTCGCCAGCGCGCGCCCCGTGAGTTCCCGGTTCGTGGACATCCGAACGCGAGAGAGGTCAGTCGTCGATCGCCGCGTAGGCCAGCGCCCTGAACAGCTGCCTGAGGTAGTCGCGGCGGCCCGGCGCCTGGGCCAGCAGGATCGCGGCCATGCCCTCCTTGGGGTCGACCCAGAAGGTGGTGGCGGCGATGCCGCCCCAGAAGTACTGGCCGACCGACCCGGGCGCCGCCGCCAACCCCGCCTGCGTGCGCACCGCAAAGCCGAGCCCGAAACCGTGGCCGGCCGGCAGCAGCGGCGAGTCGGCCGCGATGCCGCCGAGGTGGTCGGCAGTCATCAGCTCGATCGTCTTGCGGCTCACCAGGCGGCGATCGCCGGCCCGTCCGCCGTCGAGCATCATCTGCAGGAATCGCAGGTAGTCGGCCGCGGTGGACATCAGTCCGCCGCCGCCCATCTCGAGCGCGGGCCGGCGCCGCGGGTCGAGCAGGCGCACCGCCTCGCCGGTGTCCGGGTCCACCGGATACGGCTCGGCGAGCCGGTGATGCTGGCCGGGCTCGACGTGGAAGGCGGTGTCCATCATCCCCAGCGGGGCCAGGATCCGCTCGCGCAGAAATTCGCCCAGCGGCATGCCCGACACGACCTCGATCACTCGCCCCAGCACGTCGGTGGAGCGGCCGTAACCCCAGCGCTCGCCCGGCGCGTGCAGCAGCGGCAGGCCCGCCAGCACGGCGCAAAGCTCCGCATTCGTGCGGCGCGGATCGCCCAGCTTCGCCTGCTGATAGGCCCGGTGCACCGCCTCGTCGCCCAGGAACTCGTAGGTCATCCCCGAGGTGTGGCGCAGCAGGTCCTGCAGCGTGACCGAACGCGGCAGCCGCTCGCGCCGCAGGCCGTCTGGCGCCGCCGCATCGGGGCGGCCCACCGTCAGCGCGGCGAACTCGGGCAGGTGGCGCTCGAGCGGGTCGTCGAGCATCAGCCTGCCCTCCTCCACCAGCATCATCACCGCCAGCGACACGAGCGGCTTGGTCATCGAGTAGATGCGGAAGATCGCGTCGCGCGTCATCGGCGTGTCGGCGTCGGGCCCGAGCCGCCCGAAGGCCTCGAACCAGCCGACGCGGCCATGGCGGGCGATCAGCGCGACCGCGCCGGGCAGGCGCCCGCGCGCGATCTCGGCGCGCAGCGCGTCGCCCGCTCGGGTCAGCGCGCGCGACGACAGGCCGAGCGCCTCGGGCGGCTCGGCCGGCAGCAGCTCGGGGGCCAGCAGGGCGGGCGTGGGGGTTGCGTGCTGCGTGGCGTTCATTGCGGAATCCTGTTGAAGTCGGGGTCTGCGCCGCTCATGCGCCGCGCCGGCGCAGGTTCAGCACCAGCAACGTGAGCAGGCCGGCCGCCAGCCCCCAGAAGGCCGAGCCGATCCCGGCCAGCGTGAGGCCCGAGGCGGTGACCAGGAAGGTGACGAGGGCCGGCTCGCGCTGGCGCTCGTCGACGACCGCCGCGGCCAGTCCGTTGCCGATCGTGCCGAGCAGCGCCAGGCCGGCGATGGCCATGATCAGTTCCCTGGGGAAGGCGGCGAACACCGCGGTCACGGTGGCGCCGAACAGCCCGATCAGCAGGTAGAAGCCGCCGGCGGCGACCGAAGCAACGTAGCGGCGCGAGCGATCCTCGTGAGCTTCCGGGCCCATGCAGATCGCGGCAGTGATCGCCGCCAGGTTCAGCGCATAGCCGCCGAAGGGCGCCAGCAGCAGCGTGGCCACGCCGGTCCAGCCGATCACCGGCGAGATCGGCACGTGGTAGCCGGAGGCGCGGATCACCGCCACGCCCGGCACGTTCTGCGAGGTCATGGTGACGATGAACAACGGCAGGGCAATGCCGAATACCGCCGCCAGCGACAAGGTCGGCGTGGTGAACACCGGCCGGGCCAGTTCCAGTTGCAGATCGCCGGTGCGCAGCAGTCCCTGGCCGATGGCGAAGGCGATGCCAACCAGCAAGGTGACGATGACCGCGTAACGCGGCATCAGCCGGCGTCCGGACAGGTAGACCATGAACATGGTCAGGGCCATGCCCGGCCGCGTGTCCATGGCCACGAACACATCCAGGCCGAAACGCAACAACACCCCGGCCAACATGCCCGAGGCCAGCGACACCGGAATGCGCCCGAGCATGCGTTCGAACACGCCGGAGAAACCGGCCGCCATCATCAGCAGCGCCGACAGCACGAACGCGCCGATCGCATCGGACAACGGCAGGCCGGCGCTGCTGGTCATCAGCATCGCCGCGCCCGGCGTCGACCAGGCGGTCACCACCGGCATGCGGTAGCGCAGCGACAGGGCGATGCAGGTGATGCCCATGCCCAGGCCGAGCGCCCACA
>MEEC01000269.1 GCA_001724315.1 Lautropia sp. SCN 70-15
AGCAGCAACAGCGCCAGTACCAGCGGCCAGGGTCCGGCCGTGGCGAACCCGAGTGCGATGGCGATCAGCGAGGAGGCGATCATCACGCCGGCGATCAGGCGGCGGCGGCCGATCCTGAGCGCCATCTCGTTGCCCAGGATGCTGGCCGGCATCGCGATCAGCGTGACCGCCACGCTGACGCCGACGGCGTCGATCCAGCCGGGCGCGCCGCTGCGCGCGGCGGTGAACAGCCAGAACGACACGATCCAGGCGCGCATTGCCGCCAGCTCGAAGCAGTGCGCGCCGTAGCCGAGCACGAAGGCCATTGCCGGGCGGTTGCGCAGAACCGGCCGGAAGTCCAGCAGGCGCGCGCCGGCGCGCGGCGTGGGCTGCCAGGCCGGCAGCGACAGCGCGACCGCCATCATCACCAGCGGCCCGCAGCCCAGGCCCACGAAGGCCGCCTGCCAGCCGAACCGCCGCTCCAGGAGCTGGGCGACCAGGAAGGACAGGCCCACGCCGATCGAGTAGCTCGAGGTGTAGAGGGTGATGCTGCGCGAGGCGTCGCCCGGCGGCAGGCGGTCGGTCAGCGCGCGCAGCCCCGGCATGTATGCGCCCGCGAAGCCGGCCCCGGCGAGCGCCCACAGCAGCGCCGCCGACCAGAAGTCGCGCGCGAGGGCGGCGAAGGCGAAGGTGGCCAGCGCGCTGAGCAGGGAACCGACCATCAGGATGCGGCGCGCGTCGACCCGGTCGGTCAGCGTGGTGGTGAGCGGCACCACGCAGGCGTAGCCGATGAAGAAAGCGCCGGATATCGCGCCGCTCTCGGCGGCGCTCAGGCCCCACAGCTCGGCGAAGCGCGGGATCAGCGCCGAGAAGGCCATGTGCGGCAGCAGGCTGCCGAGCTGGCCCGCGCACATCGCGGCGACGAGGGTGGCGGGGCGCATCGGTCAGCCTGGTGCTTGCAGCGGGTGCAGGGGGACTGGCATCGGTTGACCCGCGTCAGGCTGCGGGCGGCAAATGACGGGAATAATGATGACATTGGGCGGGCAGTTCCTTGCGTGCCGTCTGCCCCTTGCATCCTCCTCCTCCACTATCCAGACCGGAAAACGTTCCATGATCCGTAAAGTCGAAGGCGACATCCTCCTGACCAAGGCCCAGTTCATCGCGCACGGCATCGCGCCGCAAGACCACTTCGACACCGGCCTGGCGCTGGCGCTGCGCGAGCGCTGGCCGTCGATGGTTCGCGACTACCGGCATGCGATCCACGGCAAGCCGCTGGCGTCCGGCGAGACCTGGGCATGGCGCGGCGTCGATGCCGACGGCAGCACGCGCGGCATCGTCAACCTGCTGACCCAGGACATGATGGGAAGCGGCGGGTCGGCCAGACCCGGCAAGGCCGCCACCGAGAACGTGAGCCGCGCCTTGAAGGCGCTGGCGAAGTTCGTCCGCGACGAGAAGGTGCAGAGCCTGGCGCTGCCTCGCCTGGCCACCGGCGTGGGCGGCCTCGAGTGGGCGCAGGTCGAGCCGCTCGTGAAGCAGCACCTGGCCGACCTGGACATTCCGGTCGTCGTGTACGAAACCTACCGGGCCGGCGTGCCGGCCGACGAGCAGCTGGGCTGACCGCCCGCGCCGCGCGCCGGCGCTTCGGTTTTCAGTGCGTCGCCGAGGTCGCCAGCTCGATCTCGCCGCGCGCCTGCCTGAGCACCGACACCGAAGCGGTCAGGGCGAGCGTGGCCATCACGCTCGCCACGATCAGGTCGGGCCAGGCGGTGCCGGTGCCGAACACGCCGAGCGCCGCAATCCCCACCGCGACGTTCCCGATCGCATCGTTGCGGCTGCACAGCCACACGGAGCGCAGGTTGGCGTCGCCTTCGCGAAAGCTGAACAGCATCACCGCGACGCCGGCGTTCACCGCCAGCGCCAGCAGGGCGATCGCGCCCATCGTGATGGGCTCGGGCGCCGAGCCCGCCGCCGCGGCCCAGGCCGCCTTGCCGAGCACGAAGGCCCCGTAGGCGCCCATCGTGGCGCCCTTGATCCAGGCGGCGCGGGCCCCCACAGCAGGCCCATCGAGAGCACGGCCAGCGACAGCGCGTAGTTGGCCGCGTCGCCGGCGAAGTCGACCGCGTCGGCCAGCAGCGAGACCGATCCGGACTTCAGTCCGCCGACGATCTCGACCGCGAACATCGCGGCGTTGAGGATCAGGGCGATCCACAGCACCCGGCGAAGCCGCGGGCTGCTCGCGTCGAATTCGGTGGCACTGCAGTGATCGCCGTGGCAATGGGACACGATGAGTCTTCCGTTCGAGGATGTTTCGATGACGCCATTAGAAAGCCTGTAGTCGCTACGGAGTCAAGGGGCTAGAATGATCGACAGTTCCCTCCATCGGAGCATCCCATGCGAATCGGCGAGCTTGCGAAGGCCACCGGCGTCGACGTCGAGACCATCCGCTACTACGAGAAGGCCGGCCTGCTGCCGGAACCGGCGCGCGAGAGCAATGGCTACCGCGCCTACGGCGTCGATCACCTCGAGCGGCTGGCCTTCGTGCGCCACTGCCGCGCGCTGGACATGCCGCTCGAGGCGGTCCGGCGCTTGCTGGAGTTCGTGGCCCGACCGGAAGCCGACTGCGGCGACATCAACGAACTGATCGACGACCAGCTGGGCCGGGTCCGCGCCCGGATCGACAGTCTGCGGGCGCTCGAGCGCCAGCTGGCGGCGCTGCGGGCGCAATGCGGCGAGCCGCACGAGGCGCGCGAGTGCGGCATCCTGCAGGAACTGGTGGCGGCAGCGCACGGCGAGGCCTGCGCCTGTCACGGCGCGAGGGGCTGAACGGCGGCAACGAGGCCCCGGGCGCCGGCGCCGCTTGACCGTCGTCATGGTCCTGACGCGGAACACAGGTTCTAATTCCAGGGATTCGAACCGACGATCGGACGAGACGGCGCGATGTTCCCGCGGGTGGTGACCTTCGTTTACCTGATCTACCTGGTCACGCCTATCCTGCTGCTCTTCGTGGGGTCCTTCGGCGACCTGTGGCTCGGCACGCTGCTGCCCACCGGGTTCACCACGCGCTGGTACCTCGAAGTCGCGGGCGACCCCAGCTTCCAGCGCGCCTTCATGGCCAGCCTGATCGTCGCCGGGGCGGCCTGCGCGGCCTGCCTGGCCATTGGCCTGCCGCTGGCCTACGCGGTGTTCAAGGCGCGCGACCCGCGCATCCGTGCGCTGTCGCGCGCGCTCTACCAGTTGCCGATCGCGCTGCCGCCGCTGGTGCTCGCCTTCGGCTACATCCTCGTCTTCTCGTCCGACACGCTGCCGTGGCTGGGCAGCATCTGGCTGCTGATCGCCGGGCACATCGTGCTCGGCCTGCCGTATTTCCTGCAGGCGGTGGTGGCGGACATGCAGCGGCTCGGCCTGCAGGTGCTCGAGGACGCCGCCGAGTCCTGCGGCAGCACCGGCCTGCAGCGCTACCTGCACATCGTGCTGCCGGCGTTGCGTCACTCGATCCTGTCGGGGCTGATCGTGGTGGCCGCGCTGTCGATCGGCGAGTTCCAGTTCTCGAACCTGGTCGCCGGCTTCCTGAACCGCACCTACCCGGTCGTGCTGCTGCAGGCCTTCTACGGGGCCACCGGCTTCGCCTGCGCGGCTACCGTGATCCTCCTGCTGCTCGCGCTGCTCGCCTCGGTGTCGGGGGCGCTCACCGCCAACCGCGCCGCCCGGATGACGCCCGCCCGATGAACGACGCCGTCGAACTGGAGAAGCTGAACTTCGCCTACCCCGGAGGCGGGGCGGGCATCTTCGACCTGTCGATGTCGATGGCGCCCGGCGAGCTGGTCGTCTGCATCGGCCCATCGGGCTGCGGCAAGACCACGCTGCTCAAGCTGATCGCGGGCTTCCTGCGGCCCGACTCGGGCGTCGTGCGGCTGGCCGGGCAGGACGTGACCGGCACCAGTGTGCGCGACCGCGGCTGCGGCATCGTGTTCCAGTCCTACGCGCTGTTTCCGCACATGCGGGTGTGGGAGAACATCGCGTATCCGCTGCGGGTGCGCGGGGCCGACGAGAAGGCGCGCCGCGCGAAGGCCGACGAGATGCTCGAGATGATCGGCCTGCCCGGGCTGGGCGATCGGCTGCCGGCGCAACTGTCCGGCGGCCAGCAGCAGCGGGTGGCGCTTGCGCGCGCGCTGGCCTTCGAGCCGCGGGTGCTGCTGCTCGACGAGCCGCTGTCGGCGCTCGACGCCGCCACGCGCGTGGCGATGCGCGACGAGATCCGGCGCATTCCCAAGCTGCGCGGCATCGCGGCGCTGCTGATCACGCACGACCAGGACGAGGCGCTGTCGCTGGCCGACCGGATCGCGGTGCTCAAGGACGGCAGGCTGGTGCAGATCGACGAGCCCCATGCGCTGTACGACCGGCCGGCCGACGCCTTCGTCGCCGGCTTCGTGGGCCGCGCCAACATCGTCGACGGCGAGGCCGACGGGCCCGAGAGCGGGCGCTTCGCGATCGGCCGGCTCGCCACGCCCGCGCACGGGCGCGCGGCCGGCGCGCCGCTGCGAATGCTGGTGCGCCCCGAGCGTCTCGAACCCGCGAGCGTGCCGGACGGCGAGAACGCCTTCGCGGTGCGCGTGCTGCACGACCGCTTCTACGGTGCGACGCGCCAGCTCGAACTCGCGATCGGCGAGGCCGTGCTCGAGCTCGAGACCACGTCGCGCGAACCGATCACCCACGTTCGCGTGCCCAGGCACGCGATCCAGTTCCTGCCCAACTGAAGGAGCCGAAAGATGGACTCGATCAGACGGATGATTCTCGCGGGCGTCGCGGCGCTCGCGGTCGCCCCTGCCTTGGCACAGACCGTGCTCGACTCGCCGGAGCTCTATCCGGGCGAGAAGGCCCTGTACGAGGCCGCGAAGAAGGAAGGCATGGTGGTGAGCTTCGACACCGGCCCGACCTGGGCGAACTGGGCGGCGCAGTTCGCGGCTTTCAAGAAACGCTACCCCGACGTCGAGCTCGTCTACAACGACCTCGGGTCCGCGGCCACCGTGGTGGCGCTCGACAAGGCGCGCAACCGGCCGCAGGCCGATACCGCCTACTACTTCGCGGCCTCCGCGGTCGACGCGGTCAAGAAGGGCGTGGTCGCGCCGTTCAAGCCGGTGAATTTCGACAAGCTGCCCGAGGTGTTCAAGGAGCCCGAGGGGCGCTGGTTCACGATCCACACGCTGACCATCGCCTTCGTGGTCAACACGAAGCTGGTGAAGAACGTGCCGCAATCCTGGAAGGACCTGCTCGAGCCCGAGTACAAGAACTCGATCGTGTTCCTGGATCCGCGCTCGACCGGGGTGGGGCAGGTGATGTCCTTCGCCGCCAACTTCGCGGCCGGCGGCGACATGGACAACGTGAAGCCCGGCCTCGACTACCTGGGCAAGCTGCACCGCTCGGGCAACATCCTGCGGGTGCTCGGCACCACGCCTTACGCGCAGTTCGTGAAGGGCGAGATCCCGATCTGGATCTCCTACGAGAACGACGGGCTCAAGGCCAAGCACATCGACGGCCTGGGCGATGCGGTGTCGGTCGTCATCCCGAAGGAGGCCTCGGCTGCGGCGCCCTACGGCATCAGCCTGGTCGAGAAGGGCCCCAACCCGAACGCCGGCAAGCTGTGGCTGAACTTCATCATGACCGAGTTCGGCCAGGGCATCTTCGCGCAGGGCTTCGTGCGGCCCAGCGTGCCGGGCGTGAAGCTGCCCGACGCGGTGGCCGACAAGCTGCCGCCCGCGCCGCAGGTCAGGCCGCTCGACGTGATCAAGGCGGCCGCGCGCAAGGCCGAGATCGACGCCGGCTGGGTCGCGGCGACCGGCGGGCGCTGAGACGGAGATGAAAGCGCGGGGATTCGCGACGCTGGCGCTGCCGGCGGTGCTGCTCCTGCTCGTGTTCTTCGCGCTGCCGGTGGTGGGCGTGCTGGCCGATGCCTTCAGCGAGGGCACGCGCGCCTTCACGCGGGTGTTCGCGATGCCGGGCTTCTGGCCCTCGGTGCTCGGCACGCTGCTGCTCACTGCCGTGGCGTCGACGCTGTCGATCGCGGTCGGCGTGGCGGTGGTGCAGCACCTGGCCAGGCTGCCCGAGCGGCAGCGCACGCTGCTGTCCTTCGTGATCGCCTTGCCGCTGACCTTCTCGGGCTTGATCGTGGCCTACGGCTTCATCCTGACCTACGGGCGCGCCGGCTTCGTCACGCAACTGCTGGGCGTCGCCGGCGTGGAGCCGGCGGTGTTCGGCAAGGCCCTGTTCACCCCCACCGGGCTGGCCTTCGCGTCGTCCTACTACCTGATCCCGCGGGTCGTGATGGCGCTGCTGCCGGTGTTCGTGAACTTCGACCGCGCGCAGCTGGCGGTGGCCGAGTCGCTTGGCGCGACGCCTGCGCAGGCCTTCCGACAGGTGATGCTGCCGCAGGTGCTGGGCCCGATCGCGGGCGCCTTCTGCCTGATTGCCGCGGTGGTGTTCGGGGCCTACGGCACTGCGCTCGCGCTGGTCGGCACGCAGCTCGAGATCCTGCCCCTGCAGCTGTACAGCCTGATCTCCGAGACCGGGTCGGACTTTCCGGCCGCCGCGGCGCTGGCCCTGCTGATCACCGCGGCCTGCTCGGCGATCATGGCCACCGGCGAGTGGTTCGGCAGTCGGCACGAGCGGTATCTTTGAGGCATGCGAAGGAGGCGGCGGGCGTGATGACGGACCTCGGCACGCAGAAGATTTCGCTGTGGCTCGATGCCGACCGCAAGCGGCTGTCCGATGGCGCAGGGCGGGCATTCGATCCGGTGAGCCGGGCCTGGCGCCAGGCCACCGAGGGCCAGGCGATCACCGGAGCGCGCGGCGAATCGTCGGGGCGCGGCAGATCGTCCGGGCCGGGCACGCCAATCGATCTCGTGTCGGCGGCGCACTGGCTGCAACGCGAGAGCGGG
>MEEC01000270.1 GCA_001724315.1 Lautropia sp. SCN 70-15
CGTCCGCCGCAAGCGGGATCGGCGCAACGGCCTCGATCGCCAGTTCCGCGAACTTCGCGGCCAGCACCCTCGGATGCCCGAGGTGGCGCCCGAGCAGCAGCCTGGGCAGCATCGCCAGCGCGCCCGCCCGGCCGAAGCGGCCGGCGACCACGGCATCGAGCGCGCCGTCGTCGATGCGCGCCGCCGGCGCGATCGGCATGCCGGAGCCGTAGCTGGGCGTGTTCAGGCAGGCGGCGAACAGCGCCTCGCCGTCGTGCAGCAGGCGGCGGTCGGCCAGGATCCGGATCCGGCAGGGCTTCAGTGCGACGAGTTCGGCCAAGGTGGCGACCAGGTATCGGGGCATGCCCCCGACCCAGCCCGGCACCGCGAGCGCGCGCCGGGACACCGCGGCGTCGAAGCCGGCCGACAGGCTGGAGGCGAAGGGGACAGATCCCGCCGGCGTGCGCAGCTCGCCCGCGTCGCAGGGGACGGCCGGCGCGCGCAGCGCCCGCGCGAGCGCGTCCTCGAGGCCGAGTCCGAACACGCCCAGGGCGCGCGCGAAATCGTTGCCGGTGCCGACCGGCACCAGGCCGAGCTCCAGCCGGCCCGCCAGCAATGCCGGCAACAGACGGTGAACGCTGCCGTCGCCGCCGACGAGGACCACCCTGCTGCCTTGCGAAAGCCCGGACAGCCGGTCGCGGATCTCGTCGGTCCCGGCCGCCAGGACCGGCGTGCCCGGCGCGTGGCGCGAAAGCCAGGCTTCGATCGGCCCGAGCAGCCGCGCCGCCCGCCCGCCGGCGGCCCTGGGATTGACGACGACGATGGCATTGGCAGTCCTGGCCGGGCCGGCCGGACGGTAGTTCGCCGACGATAGCAGGCGAGCCGGCACGGCGGCCAGCGGCGATCGAAACGCTCGGTCCGGAAGCGAAGCGCGCGAACACGGGAAGGGGTGGGAAGGCTCCTCTGGAGCACCCGCCGCCGATTCGTTAACATGCGAAACAATGAGACTGATCAGCTTCGAGCATTCCGGGCGCGCCTCCTTCGGCGCGGTGGTCGAAACCGCTGTCGACGGCCCCGCGCCGCCGGCCGGCTGACACGCCGACGCGGCGATCGTGGACCTGGGCGCGCGCCTGCCCCGATATGCGGACCTGCGAGCGCTGCTGGCGGCCGAAGCCGCCGGAGAGCCGGCGCTTGCCCAGGCGCGCGAGCTGGTCCTTCGCGCCGCGCGCAGCCCCGCTTCGGCCGACCTGCGGATCGTCTGCGTCGGCGTCAACTACGCCGAGCGCAACGAGGAGTACCAGGACGCCAGCGAGCGCCCGAAGTACCCGAGCCTGTTCATGCGCGCCCCCGATTCGCTGGTCGCGCACGGCGCGACGATCCTGCGCCCGCCCGAGTCGGCGCAGCTCGACTACGAGGGCGAGATCGCGATCGTGATCGGCAAGGGCGGCCGCCGAATTCCCGCCGAACGCGCCCGGGAGCACGTGGCGGGGCTCACGATCGTGAACGAGGGCACGATCCGCGACTGGCTTCGCCACGGGAAATTCAATGTCACGCAGGGCAAGAACTTCGCGGCGAGCGGCGCGATCGGCCCGTGGATCGTGACCGAGGACGAATGCCCGGACTTCGGCGACATGCGGCTCGCCACGCGGGTCAACGGCGAGCTTCGGCAGCAGGACAGCACGCGCCGGATGATGTTCCCGCTGGCCGAGCTGATCCGCTACATCTCGACCTTCATGGTGCTCAAGCCGGGCGACGTGATCGCCACCGGCACGCCCACCGGAGCCGGCGCGCGCTTCGACCCGCCCCGCTGGCTGGTGCCCGGCGACACGGTCGAGGTCGAGGTGGACGGCATCGGGGTGCTGAGCAACACGGTCGCCGATGAAGCGGCCTGACGGGACGCCTCGGGCCGGGAAGTCGGCGGCGCCGCTGCGCGACTTCTCGCAATCGCTGCCGATGCTGCTGCTGCGCAGCCACCAGGCAGTGATGGCCGAGTTCAGGCCGATCCTGCGCGAGCACGGCATCACCGAGACGCAATGGCGCGTCCTGCGCGCGCTGACCACCGCCGAATCGCTGCGCGCCAGCCAGCTCGCGGCGCTGACCCTGGTCAGCGGCCCCAGCCTGACGCGCATCCTCAAGGCGCTCGAGCAGAGGCGGCTGATCTCTCGCCGCGCCGAGGCCGACGACCAGCGCGCCGCCCGGATCGCCATCTCGGCAGCGGGCCGGCGCCTGATCGCCACGGTGGCGCCCCACTCGGAGGCGCGCTACCGCGCGATCGGCGAGCGCATCGGCGCCGACCGCATGGACCAGCTCTACGCGCTGCTCGGAGAACTTCCAGAACGTTTGCGCCGGGTCAAAGGCGCGCGGTAAGGCCTCCCGACCGGGCATCGACCGCTCCTGACGGACTCCACCTGCTGCCGACGCGACCGATGACACCCGAAAGAAGCCGCGACCTGCCCGCCACGCCGGCCGACGACAGCCCAGACTGGCACGCGCGGCCCGCCGACGCGGTTCTCGGGCAACTCGCCAGCGGACCGGGCGGGCTGGACGACGCCGAGGCCGCGCGCCGGCTCGGCACCTACGGGCCCAACCGGCTCGCGCAGGCGCGCAAGCGCAGCGCGCTGCGCCGCTTCCTGGCGCAGTTCCACAACATCCTGCTCTACGTGATGCTCGGCTCGGCGGCGGTCACCGCGGCGCTGGGCCACTGGATCGACACCGGGGTGCTGGTCGCCGCGGTGCTGGTCAACGCGATCATCGGCTTCATCCAGGAGGGCAAGGCCGAGTCCGCGCTCGATGCGATCCGCGCCCTGCTGTCGCCCCACGCGACCGTGGTGCGAGGCGGCCGCAAGCGCGAGATCGACGCAGCCGATCTGGTCCCGGGCGACGTCGTGGCGATCGTCTCGGGCGACAGGGTCCCGGCAGACCTGCGGCTCGTCACCGCGCGCGACCTGCGCGTCGAGGAGGCGGCCCTGACCGGCGAGTCGATGCCGGTGGACAAGGGGGTCGACGCGGTCGGCGCCGACGCGCCGCTCGGCGACCGCAGCGGCATGGCCTTCTCGGGCACCGTGGTCGTCTACGGCCAGGCCACCGGCGTGGTGGTGGCGACCGGCGCCTCCACCGAGCTGGGCCGGATCAACACGATGCTGGCCGGCATCGAGGCGGTCAGCACGCCGCTGCTGCGCCAGATCGACCGCTTCGGGCGCTGGCTGGCCATCGTGATCCTCGCGGTCGCGGCGCTGACCTTCGTGCTCGGTGTCATGGTGCGCGGGCATCCGCCCTCGGAGATGTTCATGATGGTCGTGGCGCTGGTCGCCTCGGCCATCCCGGAAGGGCTGCCGGCGATCATGACGATCACGCTCGCGCTGGGCGTGCAGCGCATGGCCAGGCGCAAGGCGATCGTGCGCCGGCTGCCGGCCGTCGAGACGCTCGGCTCGGTGACCGTGATCTGCTCGGACAAGACCGGCACGCTGACCCGCAACGAGATGACCGTGCAACGGGTCGTCTGCGCGGGCCAGGCCTTCGACGTGTCGGGCGTGGGCTACGAGCCTTCGGGGGAGATCGCCCGCGACGGCGGGCCGGTCGACGCCGCCAACCACCCGGCGCTGGCGCAGGCGATTCGCGCCGGCGTGCTCTGCAATGACGCGCGCCACCTGCAGGGCGAGGAAGGCTGGGCCGTGGAGGGCGACCCCACCGAGGGGGCGCTGCTGGTGCTCGGCCGCAAGGCCGGACTGTCCCAGGAGGGCGAGGAGGCCGAGTGGCCGCGGCTGGACTCGATTCCCTTCGAATCGCAGAACCGCTACATGGCCAGCTGGCACCGCGACCCGCAGGGTCGCAGCTGGATCTTCGTGAAAGGCGCCCCGGAACGCATCCTGGACGTCTGCGCGCGCGAGGCCACCGACCGCGGCGAGCAGGCGCTCGACCCCGACTACTGGCGCCGGATGGCCACCGACACCGCGGCCCGCGGCCTGCGGCTGCTCGCCATCGCCTGCAAGCGGGCCGAGCCGGCGCACCGCAGCCTGGCCCCCGAGGACATCGCCGAGGGCTTCACGATGCTGGCCCTGGTGGGCATCGTGGACCCGCCGCGCGAGGAGGCGATCCGGGCGGTCGAGGACTGCCACCGCGCGGGCATCCGGGTGAAGATGATCACCGGCGACCACGTCGACACGGCACGGACCATCGGCGCGGAGCTGGCCATCGGCCCGGGCAAGCCCGCGCTCACCGGCGCCGAGATCGCGCTGATCGACGACGCCGAGCTGCGCCGGGTGGCCATGGAGGTCGACGTCTTCGCCCGCGCCAGTCCCGAGCACAAGCTGCGCCTGGTGCAGGCGCTGCAGGAAGGCGGGCAGGTCGTCGCGATGACCGGCGACGGCGTCAACGACGCGCCCGCGCTCAAGCGGGCCGACGTCGGCGTGGCCATGGGCATGAAGGGCACCGAGGCGGCCAAGGAGGCCGCCGCCATCGTGCTGGCCGACGACAACTTCGCGACGATCGCCACCGCGGTCCGCCAGGGCCGGGCCGTCTACGACAACCTGAAGAAGTTCATCCTCTTCATGCTGCCCACCAACGGCGGCGAGGCGCTGGTGGTCATCGCAGCGATCCTGTTCCAGCTCACGCTGCCGCTCACGCCCGCGCAGGTGCTGTGGATCAACATGGTGACCTCGAGCACGCTCGGGCTGGCGCTGGCCTTCGAGCCGGCCGAGCGCGACATCATGAGCCGCCCGCCGCGCCCGCCCGGCGAAGCCATCCTGTCGGGCTTCTTCGTCTGGCGCGTGATCATGGTGTCGGTGCTGATGATGGCCGGCTCGCTCGGGCTCTTCCTCTGGGAGCTGGACAGGGGCAACTCGATCGAGACTGCGCGGACCATGGCGGTGAACGCGATCGTCGCCGCCGAGATGTTCTACCTGCTCAACAGCCGCTACCTGTATGCCTCGGTCCTGAACCGGGCCGGCCTGCTCGGCAACCGCTACGTGCTGGCCTCGATCGCGGCCTGCGTGGTGCTACAGCTGCTGTACACGCACACGCCGGTCATGCACGCGATCTTCGGCTCGGCCCACCTCTCGCCGGGGGAGTGGCTGCGGGTCATCGGCGCCGGCCTGCTGGTCTTCGTGGTGGCCGAGATCGAGAAGGCGGTGATCCGGCGGATGGGCGGGCGAACAGACCGGCGGACAGGCCTTCTGGCCGATGGCGGCTCGCGCTAGACTGGCGCAGCATGGCTCCAACAGGGACTTACGCCAGATGAACGCCGTCATCGAGCCCACCCGGCACAAGCTGTCGATCGACGACTACATGCGCCTCGGCGAGGCAGGTGTCCTTGCGCCCGACGCCCGCGTCGAGCTGATAGAAGGAGACCTGATCGACATGCCCCCGATCGGACCCGGCCACATGTCGGTGACCAATCGCCTTAACCGCCTGCTGATTCGCCGGGCGGGTGACGACGCGATCGTCTCGGTGGCGCACCCGATGAGCCTTCCGCCCTGGTCGATGCCGCAGCCGGACTTCATGTTGCTGGCGCCTCGCCCCGACGACTACGCATCGGCCCACCCGGGTGCGACCGACGTGCTGCTCGCGATCGAAGTGGCCGACTCGTCGCTGCGCTACGACCGAAGCACCAAGGCGCGGTTGTACGCCGCGCACGGCGTCACCGAATACTGGATCGTCGAGGTCGGCGCACGCCGGCTGCATCGATTCCTTGGTCCGCGGGTGACCGACGCATCCTGGGCCTCTTCGGAAACGCTGGAGGCGCCGTTCTCCGTCGCGCCGCGGGCCTTGCCCAGGATCGTGCTGCGCTCCGACGAGATCTGGCCCGGCCATGCAGCCGGCTGAATGCTGCGGCCGGCGCCGACTGCAGGTTCAGCCGCGGGGGTGGTGCTTCGCGTGCAGCGCCTTGAGCCGCTCGCGGGCCACGTGCGTGTATATCTGGGTGTTCGAGATGTCGGCGTGGCCGAGCAGCAT
>MEEC01000271.1 GCA_001724315.1 Lautropia sp. SCN 70-15
GGAAGCGCCGGTGGTGCCCGCCGCGCCCGCGGCACGATTCCCGACACCGGCCACGTCCAGCGCGATGGCCAGCCCGAGCAGCGCCACCGGCATCGCGACCAGCGTGCGCCGCGCCGGGCGTTCGCCGCCCGCCAGCCACGACACCAGGCCGAGCATGATCGGGAAGGTGTTGAAGGCCAGCAGGGCCAGCGCCACCGGGATCCGCGCCACGGCCGAGTACAGGCAGTAGCTCTGCACCGCGATCAGCACGCCGATCAGCAGGCCGCGGCGCAGCGTGGGCCCGGGGATGCGCAGCGACACCCGCGACAGGCGCAGCAGCGCCAGCACGAACAGGGCCGTGCCGATCGAGCGCGCCGCGACCGCGGTGCTGACACTGGTGCCGTGATCGAAGGCGAGGCGAGCCGCCACGTGATTGGCGCCGAAGGTGGCGGCAATCGCGAGCAGCACGAGCACGCCGAGCCAGCGGGGCATCGGCCCCGCGGCAGGATGGGTGGGTCCGGGCATGCGCCGGACTTTACACGCTCCCGCCCGCCGGCTGCTCAGCCGCCGCTCAGCATCAGCACCTGGCCGTGACGGTCGAAGGGGATCATCGAACCGATCGCGCCGCCCTTGATGGACTCCACCATCCGCTCGAGCGCCTTGTCGATGTCCGCATCGGCCGGCGCGCGGCCACTGCGCCCCGACAGTGCCGCGGCGAACACCAGCGCCCAGGATTGCCCGAACTGCTCCGACTCGCCCACCAGCGTGGCGAAGTCGGGCAGTTCCGGCGAAGTCGGGCAGTTCCGCGGGCGACTTGTCCACGCACATCACCGGCGCGAGCGCGCCGCCGCGTCCCGCCTCGAACGCGGCGCGTTGCCCGGCGGTGGGCTTGTCCGGCAATTCCACGTTGGCGAACACGAAGAGCAGGCGCTGCGGCTCGGGCTGGCTGCGGGCGGCCAGGAGAAGGTCGTCGAAACTGGCGATGTTCATGCGGGCGTGTCGGGAGGCAGGATGTTTTCGCGACGGAGAGGGTCTCGCCGATCCTCGGTGCCCGTCCGCGAAAGGGTTTTGCGCGGGATCAAGCGCGGTGCAGCAGCGTGAGCACGATCATTGTGGCGAAGGCCGAGCCCACGCCGAGGAACAGGTTGCGCCGGCTCAGCACGAAATAGCACAGCAGCGCCACCGCGCAGCCGATCGCCCGCTCGAACAACGTGGTCTCGGCCAACACGCCGGCCGGCATCAGCAGGATGCGCATCGTGAGCCCGGCGATCATCGCCCAGGCCACGCAGCCGACCCAGGTGAACACCGCGCTGTCGGTGCGCACGCGGCCCGACACCACGACCCCGAGCGCGCGCCACAGGTAGGTGGTGACGCCGCAGATCGCCACGATCAGCGCCTCAGCCATGGCGCGTGCTCGCCCGGTGGATCGCGAACGCGGCGGTGCCGCCGATCAGGCCGCCGCCGAGCACGCTCCACTGCGGCGCCACCAGGTAGACCAGCGGGCCGAAGACCGCGCCCCCGGCGAGCGACAGGACCATGACCCGGGTGCGGGCGTCGCCGATCATCAGCAGCAGGAAGTAGACCGGGTTCATGAACACGAAGGCGGCCTTCGTGACCGGGGGCAGCGAATCGGCGATCAGGTAGCCGGCCCCGGTGGCAGCGATCGAGGCCAGCCACAGCGCCAGCGCGAAGCCGATGAAGTAGGGCATGCGGTCGTGCGCAGGCAGGTCCGGCGCGCGGCGCATGGCCACGATCCAGCCGGTCATCGCGATCAGGTGAGCCGCCAGGAATTCCTTGATGCGCCCATGCGCCGGCGCGCGCAGCACCGGCAGCAGGGACACGGTCATCGGCAGGAAGCGCACCGCCGAGAAGCTGACCGCCAGCAGGATCGCGATCAGCGGCGCGCCGGACGACGACATCTCGACCAGGATCAGCTGGCCGGGCAGCGCCCAGATCGCGATCGTGGACAGCAGCGTGCTCCACAGCGACAGGCCGATGTCGGCCGACAGCGCGCCGTAGCCGATGTAGCCGGCCGCGAGCACCGCGGCCGGCGTGCCGAGCGCCTCGCGCGCGCCGAGGCGGTAGCCGGAACTCACTGCTTCAGGTAGCCGTACTCGCGCCAGATCGCGTACTCCGCGCGGAACTTCGCGTAAGACTCGTGCACCCGCTTGAAGTTCGGGTTCTTGGCGGACTCCTCGGCGATGACCTCCTTCCAGGCCTTCTCGAAGGCGGCGATGAACTCGGGCGGCCACTTCTTAAGCTCGACACCCTTGGCCTGGATCTCCATCAGCGCGCCGGCCTGGGTGGCCTCGCCCTGCGCGACGGTTTCCTGAACCGTGTCGCCGCAGGCCTGCTCGATCGCGGCCCGCTGCGCCGGCGACATCGCGTCCCACTTCTTCTTGTTGATCAGGAACTCGAGCGCGGTGGTCTGCTGGTGCCAGCCCGGCAGGTAGTAGTACTTGGCCACCTGGTAGAAGCCGAGCTTGAGGTCCATGACGGGCGTCGAGAACTCGGTGGCGTCGATCGTGCCGAGCTGCAAGGCCTGGTAGATCTCGCCCGGGGCGATCAGCTGGGTGGCCGCCCCGAGCTTGTCCATGACCTTGGCGCCGAGCCCGAGGAAGCGCATCTTCAGGCCCTTCAGTTCGTCGAGCGACTTGACCTCCTTGCGGAACCAGCCCGAGCCCTCGGGCGGCAGCATGCCGCAGGTGATCGAGTGGATGCCGTGCTGGCCGTACATCTCGGCCTTCAGCTCCTTGCCGCCGCCATGGCTCAGCCAGGCCAGGTATTCGGCCGCGCCCGGGCCGAAGGGCACGCTGCTGAAGAAGTTGTAGGCGCTGTCCTTGCCCGACCAGAAGGCCGACGCGGTCCAGGCGGAGTCCACCGAGCCTTGCGACACCGCGTCGAAAGACTGCAGTACCGGCACCAGCGCGTTCGGCTCGTTGAACTTGATCTGGACCGATCCGCCGGTGGCCGCCTCGACCTTCTTGACGAAGGCCGCGGCCGCTTCGCCCAGGATGGGCAGCGTGCTGCCGTAGGAGCTGGCCATCTGCAGCCTGACCTTCTTGTCCTGGGCGTGGGTGGCGCCCGCCGCGAGCAGCGCGGCCGTGCAGGCCGCGGCGATCAGTGCAGTCGTCTTGCTCGGCATCTCAGTCTCCTCCTTGCGTGGATTCTCCGTCGAGCAGCGCGCGCCCGACCGAGTCGATGTCGGGCGTGCCCGACAGTTTCATCGCGAGCGCGAGCTCGCCGGTCAGGATCTCGATGGCGCGGCGCGCCCCGGCTTCGCCGCCGGCCGCCGCGCCGAACAGCGCGGCGCGGCCGATCGCCACGGCGCCGGCGCCGAGCGCGCGCGCCTTCAGCGCGTCGATGCCGCGACGAACGCCGGAGTCGACCAGGATCTCGGCCTTGCCGCCCACCGCGTCGGCAATGCGCGGCAGGGCGTCGGCCGACGCGATCGCGCCGTCGAGCTGGCGCCCGCCGTGGTTCGAGACCCAGAGGGCGTCCACGCCCATGGAAACCATGCGCCGCGCGTCGTCGGGGTGCTCGACGCCCTTGACCAGCAGCTTGCGCGGCCAGCGATCGCGCAGGCGAGCGAGGTCATCCCAGTTCCAGGCAGGGTTCAGGTTCTGACCGACGCGCGCCGCGATGGTCGGGCCCGCGCCCTCGTCGCCGAGCAGGCCGCGCACGTTCTCGAACTGGGGGAGGCCGGCGCGCAGCATCTGCAGCGCCCAGGACGGATGCAGCATGCCGTCGAAGACGTGCCGCGCGCTCATCTTCGGCGGCAGCGAGATGCCGTTGCGCAGGTCGCGCTCGCGCTTGCCGCCGGCCTGCAGGTCCACGGTGACCGCGAGCGCCTCGTAGCCGGCCGCCGCCGCGCGCTCGACCAGCTTGTCGGTGGACGCCTGCTCGCGCAGCACGTAGAGCTGGAACCAGAGCCTTCCCTGCACCGCTTGCGCCATCCGCTCGATGCTGGTGGTGGACATCGTGGACAGCGTGTACGGAATGCCCGCCGCGCAGGCGGCGCGGGCGATGGCGAGATCGGCCTCGGGCCAGGCCAGTGCGCAGGAGCCCATGGGCGCGATCACGAAGGGCGCGGCCGTGGGCGCGCCGAGCAGCGAGGTGCGCATCGACGGCTCGGACACGTCGATCAGCACGCGCCGCACGATGCGCCGGCGCTCGAAGGCGCGGCGGTTCTCGGCGAGCGTGAGCTCGTCCTCGGAGCCGCCGTCGATGAACTCGAACACCGCGCGCGGCAGGCGGCGGCGCGCAATCCGGCGCAGGTCGGCGATGGACAGGGCGCCTGCAAGCGCCTGTTCGGAGAGGCTCATGGGTGGAATGTCTCCCGGCCGGGCGAACCCGGGTTCAGTGCGCGGACGATGATGCCATGCGCTCCCGGCGCGAAGTGCGAGGCCGTGCCGGATTCGACAAGCTGGTGATCCGGAAAGGCGCTCACAGGTACTCCGCGACCTCGACCAGGTTGCCGTCGGGGTCGCGCAGATACACCGATCGGATCGGACCCAGGGCGCCGCGCCGCGGCACCGGCCCGGTGTCGATCGGGATGCCCTCGGTCTCGAGATGCTCGATGAACGCGTCGAGCGGCACCGACGCGATCAGGCAGAAGTCGCCGGCGCCGATCGTGGGCACGCGCGCCTTGGTGGGCGTCTCGGTCGCCGCATCCTGCAGGTTGATCTTGAACTGTCCGCAGCGCACCGCGTGGCGGGGCTGGCCCTCCGGGCCGCGGAAGAACTCCCGCTCGAAGCCGAAGGCGCGCTCGTAGAATCGGGTGGTCGCCTCGATGTCGGTGACGGTCAGAACGATGTGGTCGATGCGATCGATCAGTCTGCTCATGGGTTTAACTCCCTTGTGTGTGTCGTGCCGCGGGGGTGTCGTTCGTGTCGAACCCGTCAAAGGCGTGAAGCCTGCCCCAGCGCCCTGCCGAAGAAATCCTCGCCGCCCATCTGGCCGCCCTTGAGTACGATCTCGAGGCCGTCGCGCGCCGGGTCGGCGCTCCAGGCGCGGCACAGCGGCGCGCCCGGCACGATGGCCGCCTGCGCGGTCAGCGCGTCGATGCCCAGCGCCGAGGCGACTTCGCCGGAGCTGTCGCCGCCGGCCACGACGATGCGCTGAAGCGGCGCCTCGGCGAGAATGCCGCGCATCACCGCGGCCAGGCATTCCCCGACCCGGCGGGCCGCCTCGTTGCGGGACAGGCCGGCGCCGACGGCGACGGCATCGAAGCCGGTCACCGCG
>MEEC01000272.1 GCA_001724315.1 Lautropia sp. SCN 70-15
TCCGTTGACGCCGCCCTGCTCGCTGCGGATGCGCTCGAGCCGCTTCATCGCCTGCCGGGCCAGTTCGAGGTTGAGCAGCGCCACGTTGTAGACCGCCTTTTCGCGGATCGCGGGGTCGGCCTGCGGCCGCGCCGCCTTGCGATAGGCGCTCAGGGCATCGAACCATTCGCGCTTGCGGTGCAGGATGTTGCCGATGCGCAGCCAGGCGTGGGCGTGGCCCGGGTCGGCGTCGACGATGGCGCGAAAGGCCGGCAGGGCTTCGTCGAATCGGCTGGCGCGGTATAAGATCTCGGCCTCGGCGAGCCGGCCGTTCGGCGCGCCGTGGGCGGGGCCGGAGCCCGGCGAAGGGACGGAACTGGAGGCCGGCTCGACAGTCATCGTGGGGGGCGGTGGCTCGACGGGAACCGCGTGCGTCTCGGCGTCGGGCTTCACGACCGCGGCCGTCACCGCGCGCTCGATGGCATCGGGCGATGCGCGCTCCCCCGCAGCCGGGACCGCCGGCGTGCTCGACCGACCCGACGCCGACGCGTTGATGCCGATCTCCGGCGTTGCGCAACCCGACACGAGCGTCACGGCAGCCGCGGCGGCTGCAGCCCGGGTTCGTGTCGCGCGCGGACGATGGATCTTGGTGGTCTCGACTTGCTGTGCCATGGCGGGCTCCTTCTGGCAGAGGTGAGGGCCGACCCGGAACGGGTCGTCGACAGGCAGGGGTGCGCCGGCCTCGAGCAACACGGCGCCGGGTTCGATTCGCAGCCGGCAGGCCTCGCCGGCGCGCAACTCGATGGTGGAAAAGGCGCGACGACACGCCGCCGCTCGCCAGGGCGCGAGCCCCGCCTCGACGGCCAGCACGCGGCGCGCCCGATCGATGAAGACGAGGTCGATCGGCGCGCGCATCGCCAGGCTGTGCACCGCATTGCAGGGCTCCAGCCACAGGCCCTGCCCCGGTTCAGGCAATGGCCGTGCGATCAGGCCACGAAGCCGATCGACGAAGCCGGTGGCCCTCGAAAGCCAGAGCGTGCCGGTGCTGCCGTCGGCGCGCACGAGCGTCCACCGCGAAACTCGCAGACTCATGTCCGGATCTCCTTTGCCATCTCGGGGCATCGTTGTTCATGTCGGGACCCTTCGTCGTACCGGGACTCTTCGTCGCTTCGGGACTTTTCGTCCACGAGTGCGCTCGCTGAGGGAGATCCGACGCCGCTCACAGCACGCCCTCGGCCAGCAGCCGGCTGACGACCGGGAAGAGCAGCACCGCGAAGGTGCCGGGAAAGATGAACAGGACCAGCGGCACGAGCATCTTCACCGGCGCTTCCATCGCGAGCTTCTCCGCGCGCAGGAAGCGCTCGGTGCGCCGTTGCTCGGCCTGGGCGCGCAGGATCGGGCCCAGGCTCGCGCCCTGCTTCTGCGCGGTGGCCGCAGGGCTTCGTCGCGCGGGCGACCGGCTCGCAGGTCCCTCAGTAGAAGGGCGAGCTCGTCGCGCATCGGGCCCGGCGGTCCCCGGTCCACCGCCTGCCCGAGCGCCGCGCCGAGGTTCAGGCCCGCCTCGACCGACAGCGTGACCAGGTCCAGGTAGAACGGAAGCTGGCGCAGCAAGGCGCGCTGGCGCGAGGCTGCGCGATCCCGCAGTCGGGCCGCCGGCAGCAGCAGGCCGACGACCGCGCCGGCCAGCGGAACGGCCAGGCCGATCTCGTCCAGCGCCGGGACCAGCCTGCCGGCGGCGAGCGCCAGCGCGCCACCCGCCGCGCCGCCCACCCAGCATGCCGCGCGATGCCTGGCAGGCGTGAGCATCCGCGCAAGGCCGGCCTGTTGCAGGCGTGCTTCCAGCGCCAGTCGGCGCTGGGGACTCATCGTGGCGGCGGCCGTGCCCTCGAGCAGCCGGACGAGCGGCATGGCCATCCGCCAGAGCGGCGGCAAGGGATCGCGCGACCGGCGACGCTCGTCGACGCCCGAGGGCGCGCCGCGCACGAGCGCTGCCACCGCGGCAGCGGCGGCGACGAACGCGGCCGCCAGCGTGAGCCAGAGCCGGGCGTCGAACCCGGAGAGCATGGCAGCGCTCATATCTCGATCGCCACGAGGCGCCGGATGGTGAGGAAGCCCGCGACCTGCATCAGGGCAACGGCCGCGCAGACGATCCAGCCGCGCCAGTCCGCGAGCAGCGGCCGCATGGCCTCGGGGTCGAAAGCGCCCAGCAGCGCGGCGACACCCGCGGGCAGCATGGTCATGACCCAGGCTTGCAGGCGGCCCTGCGCGGTGAGCGCGCGGATCTTGCCCTCGATGGCCAGCTTGCGCCGGGTGGCGTCGGCCAGCGATTCCAGCGCATCGGCCACGTTGCCGCCGGATTCGGTGCCGATGCGCAGCGCCGACGCGAAGAGCGCGGTTTCCTCGACTCGCAGCCGGCGCTGCAGTCCCGCCAGGCTCTCGGCAAGCGTGGCGCCCAGCCGCTGCTCGCGCAGCATCAGGGCCAGCTCCTGCCGGGCCGGCGGCGCGATCTCGGCCGCGGCGCCGGCGAGCGCCTGCGCCAGTCCGTTACCTGCGCGCAGCGCGCCGGCGATCAGCATCAGCAGGTCGGGAATCTGCTGGCGGAAGGCGTCGACGTGACGGCGCCGGATGCGGGCCACGGCGAGACCGGGCAAGGCCCCCGCCGCCAGCGCCGCGACGATCGCAACGATCGGGTTGGCGCTCAGCACCCAGGCGACAAGCGTGATGACGACGGCGAGCAGCATCGACATCCGGTGAAGCGAGCCCGGATCGACGAACAGGAAGGCGCCGCGCAGCGAGCGGTCCACGGTGCGTTCGAAACGCTCGCGATGGCGCCGCGCCATCTGCAACGCTAAGGCCGACAGCGCGGCGAAGCCGGCCGCCGCCGACACGAAGGCGGCAACGAGAACGTGCTCAGGCATGGCGACGCTCCTCGAAAGCGGAAAGGTCGAAGCTCACGCGCTGATCGCGCAGCGCCTCGAGGAACTGCGGCACGTTGCCGCAGCCGGTGAAGCGGCCGCCGCCCGGGTCGAGGGGGTCGCCTCGGTGGAAGCGAAACAGCGGCTGGGTGAGCACGCGTCCGCCCTCCATGCCGGTGAGTTCGGCGATCTCCACGATGCGCCGGCTGCCGTCGGGCAGGCGCGCCTGGTGGACCACGATGTCGATGGCCGCGGCCACCTGCTCGCGGATCGCCGTGACCGGCATGTCGACGCCCGCCATCAGCACCATGGTCTCGAGGCGCGAGAGCACGTCGCGCGCGCTGTTGGCGTGCACGGTGGTGAGCGAGCCGTCGTGGCCGGTGTTCATCGCCTGCAGCATGTCGAGCGCCTCGCCGCCGCGGCACTCGCCGACCACGATCCGATCGGGCCGCATGCGCAGCGCGTTGCGCACCAGGTCGCGGATCGTGACTTCGCCGCGGCCCTCCAGGTTGGCCGGCCGGGCTTCCAGGGAGACCAGGTGCGGATGCGCGAGCCGCAGCTCGGCCGCGTCTTCGATGGTGATGATCCGCTCGCCGCGCGGAATCAGGTTGGACAGCAGGTTGAGCAGCGTCGTCTTGCCCGAGCCGGTTCCGCCCGACACGACGATGTTGCGGCGGTGTGCTACGCACAGCGCCAGGAAGTCGAGCATGGGGCGCGACAGCGAACCGATGGCCACCAGGTCGGCCGGCGCGAAGAGCCTGCGATTGAAACGCCGTATCGTGATCGTGGGCCCGCGCAGCGACAGCGGCGGAATGATCGCGTTCACCCGCGAGCCGTCGGACAGGCGCGCGTCCACCATTGGCGAGCTCTCATCGATACGACGGCCCACCGGCGCCACCATGCGCTCGATGGCCGCGCGCACCGCATCGTCGTCGGTGAACGCCGCGGCACAGGGCTCGATCAGGCCGTTGCGCTCGACGAAGATCTCGCGCGCGCCGTTGACCATGATCTCGCCGATCGTGTCGTCGGCCAGCAGCGCCTCGAGCGGCCCCAGTCCGATGGCCTCGTCCAGCACCTGGCCGATCAGCCGCTCGCGGTCGATGCCTGCCGGCAGCGCCGGCTCGGCCGCCACCAGCTCGAGCAGCAAGGCGCGCGCCTCGCCGCGCAGCTGCGCCGGGCTGAGCTGGCGGATGTCCTTGCGATGCAGGTCGATCGCGTGCAGCAGGCGGCGATGCAGGATGCGGCGCCATTCGAGGCCGTCGTCGAGCGAGGCCTGGGGGCCACCGGCAGCGGTCGTGCCCCGCGCCGGCGGTGCGTCGGGCCCTTCAGCCGCGCGTGCCTGCCCCGGGTCGGATTGCGAGCCGGGCGCCGTGGCGGGCTGCTCGGCAGCTTCCGCGCCGAGCGTCTCAGGCAAGACCGACCCAGCCCTCGCCTCGCGCGCCGGATGCACGATCAGCCGATGGCCGGCGATCAGGATCTCGTCGCGCTCGTCCAGCGGCCCGAACTCGGCAATGCGCTCGCCGTTGACCCAGGTGCCGGCCAGCGTGCCGGCGTCCACCAGCCGGAAGCCGCGATCGATGCGCTGCAGCTCGGCATGCTGGCGCGCCACGCGCCAGCCCGGCAGCACCACGTCGGCGTCGCGCGAGCGCCCGATGCGGCAGGGGAAGCGCTCGACGCGCTGGCTGCGCGTGGGCTGGCCGTCGGATTCGATGATCAGCGTGAGCATCAGTCGGCCATCCGGACGGTTTCGCGGGCGCGCTCGAGGCGCTCGGCGCTCTGCTCGATCGCGGCGATGTTCGAGGGCGAATCGGCGCCCACGAAGCGCGGCGTGATGAAGACCACCAGATCGCTGCGCCGGTCGCGGAAGTTGCGCGAGCGAAAGAGCGGCCCGAGGATGGGCAGTTCGCCCAGGCCGGGCACCCGGTCGATCGAGCGCGAGGTCTCCTCGGTCATCAGGCCCGCGATGACCAGGGTCTCGTTCTCGCGCAGGTTCACCTCGGTCTCGGCACGGCGCTTGAGCAGGCCGGGCACCTCCTGCACCAGCACCTCGAAGTCGATCGCCGAGATCTCGGTGGCGATCTTCGCGGCGATGACGCCCGACTCGCTGGCCACCGGGCTCACGTCGAACTTGACCCCGTATTCGCGGAAGGACACCGAGGTGGCGCCCAGGCCGCTGGTCTGCGGGATCGGCAGCTCGCCGCCGGCCA